>CAVFUV010000055.1:0-11266 GCA_963625735.1 bacterium | reverse complement strand
GGCCAGGGGTCAGGGGTCGGGGGTCGGGGTTGCGGACTTGGATTATATGCTAACGCAACATGTGAGCTTTTTTTGCCTGAATGCAAGTGCATCGCAAAGCCCGGTCATTCAGCCGCTCGGAAGTGACATTCCTTTTAGCCAAAGAAAAATATATTCTTCTCGGCGAAGTGCCGGAAGCCACATTCCTTCGCGGCTGCCCTTCGCTCGCCTTCATTTGTTCTGCTGCCGCCGGCAGCATCACAAATTTGACTCACTCGGGGGTTGTGTGCTCGCCTTGCTCGCACCTCCACTGCCCATAAAAAAACGCTCGGGTTTCCCCGAGCTTTTTTTATGGGCTTAATTATTTCCAGCTGAATGTTGCCATGCCGTAAACATAGATTATAAGTATGGCAACGGGGACAACATAACGGAAGACAGGCTTCATCCAGTTTCTGACCTTCAGCCCCTTGCCGGCATTGGCTTCTTCCATAAAGTTCTCCCATCCCCAGCCCCACGGGTTGCAGCAGAACAGAGCGAATACAAGAGAACCGAGAGGCAGAATGTTGTTTGAAACAATGAAATCCCAGAAATCAAGCCATGCGCTGCCTTCGGCAAATGGCTGAAATTTGAATACACTGTATCCGAGAGCGGTTGTAAGACCGAGACCGAAAACGACAATCGCGCAGACAATGCATCCCTTCGGACGGCTCCAGCCCGTAATCTCACGAAGCATCGCGAGAATATTTTCACATACCGCAAATACCGTCGACATAGCGGCGAAAATCATAAACAGGAAGAAAATCGAGCCCCATATTCTGCCGCCTTCCATGTTGTTGAAAACGGTAGCCATTGTATCGAACAGAAGACTCGGACCGGCGTTTACGTCAAGACCGTATGTTTTGCATGCGGGGAACATTATAACGCCCGCCATAATAGCGACAAATGTATCGAGAGCGATAATGTTTACGGACTCACCCATAAGCGAACGCTCTTTGTCAATATAACTGCCAAAAATAGCCATACTGCCCATGCCGACGGAAAGTGTAAAGAACGCCTGATTCATCGCGCCGACTATAACCTTGCCGTTGATTTTTGAAAAATCGGGGACAAGATAGAACTTGAGTCCTTCTTTTGCGCCCTCAAGAGTACAGCTGTGAACAGCCAGAACAAGCATAAGGAACAAAAGCAGAATCATCATATATTTTGTGACACGCTCAAGTCCGCCCTGAAGCTTAAAGCAGAGAACCGTAAATGCTATAATTACCGTAACAGCAAGGAATATGACATTTACCTTGGGGTCGGAAATCATCTTGGCAAAACCGAGATCCGAGGTCTGTCCGGTTAAGAACTTTATAAAGTAATAGATAATCCAGCCGGTAACGACGGTATAGAACGCCATAAGGGCAATGTTGCCGACAAGCGAGAACCAGCCGTGTATGTGCCATTTCTGACCGGGCTTTTCTATCTGCTGATACATATAGATAGGACTTTTCTGTGCTCTTCTGCCTATGGCAAATTCCATGGTCATAACGGGCAGACCCATAATAAGCAGGCAGAGAATGTATATCAGAACAAATCCGCCTCCGCCGTATTCGCCGCACATCCACGGAAACTTCCAAACGTTTCCGCAGCCTATCGCACAGCCTGCGGACAATAAAATAAAGCCCAGACGGCTGCCCAGCTTTTCACGATTTTCCAAGAAAATTACTCCTTTTATCTGCATTTTTTACAGACAAAGATACAACCGACATTCTCAAATTAAATGCATCGTAAAGTACAATTCTACCATCGACACATTCATTGGATACTGCCGGTTGTATATCATTTGCCTGTAATTAAATTATTTAACTGAACAGTTTTCGCAAATTTCGGTATAAAGCACAGCCCAAGAAAACAATTTTCATAAACACAATTCACAGTCTGCGAAGCTCTATAATCCAAGGCACACAGTGCCTTCCGAAATTGTTAATTCTTAATTGTTAATTGTTATTTAATGAACAACTGCTCCTTGCTCCTTGCTCCTTGCTGACTTTTTTACGGTCTCGCCTCACCCGAATTACCGTTCTTCATAACATCAATTGCCGTAAGACGGTCTTCGTTAAGTTTGATATTTGTCGTTCCGTAAATTGTATTCTGCAGATCCTGTGCCGCAGCGGGGTAGTCGACAATCCATACCCACGCATAGCCCAAATAGTCAAGTCTGCAGCTTTCAATCGGCTCGGTGGTGGTTATAAGCTCATAGTTATACCATTTTCCGAGGAGCCCCTGCGTCGCAAGAGAAATAAGAGTGGCTGTCGAGCAGTCTGTGCGGACATATTTGAGAAGTGTCGCTATAACGTCGCTCACCTGTGACATTGTTACATCCTGCGAAGCGTTAATAAGAGCTGTAATGAATGTACGCTGACGCCTTGTACGGCTTATGTCTCCGTCGGAGTCACAGTGACGGATACGGCAGAATGCAAGAGCGTCCTCACCGTTAAGCAGAACGGCATCGCCCCATGTGCCGGTATAGCCCATTTCGCTTTTCATTGCCTGCTGCTCATATTCTTTTATCGGCACCTTGACACCGCCGATTGCGTCAACAACCTCTTTGAATGTTTCAAAGTTTACGGAAACATAATAGTCAATGGCTATCTTATAGTCATTCTCTATTGTTTCGACAAGCTTATCCGCACCGCCGTTTGCGTATGCCGCATTGACCTTTGCATACTTATCGCCGTACTGCGTTTTTATGTATGTATATGAGTCACGCATGAATGATGTCAGATAAAGCTTCTTTGTCTCTTTGTTTACGGACAGCAGAATTATCGAGTCGGCGTTTGTCCCGCCTTCATCAATGCCTATAAGCAAAAAGTTTATGACATTCTTGCTCTTCATAAGGTTGGCGTCTGTCGACTGAGTTGCCCACTCTTTAAGAATTGACGACAGGTCGTTGGTGTCACGAAGCTCCGACAATGCTTCAACCGCGTAATTGTCATCGTCCTGCTCGCCGTCGCCGTCGGCATCAAGCTTTGTGTCGTCGACAAATTCGGAATTATTGTCAATAAATTCCTCTGACAGGTCAATTCCGAAAATCATACATACAAACACACCGCCCATAACCAGAAGCAAAGCTATTATTATAAGAAGTACACGGTTGAGCTTTTTAAGAAATGGAGTTTCTTCTCTTTTCTTTTTCTTTTCCGCTTTTTTCTGTGCTTTCTTTTCTTCTTTGGTTAAGGCTTCTTTTTTTTCCGGCATATAATTCGCTCCTTTTTGGAGTAATGTTTTTTATGCATTTAACTGTTTTGCTTTACAGCGTTAAAGTCAGCCGAAGGTTATTTTATTCCGTTTGTTCACCGTTGTCAATATCAATTTCTTCCGGCTCGGTATTTTCGTCCGCTTCGGTGTCGTCTGCGGGGAGTGCGGTCGTCTCTTCGTCCTCACTCTTTTTTGTAACGGTCATTGTGATTATTCTGTCATTTTCGTCAAGACGCATGACCTTGACACCCTTTGACGGACGTGAGCATTCACGAATACTCTCGGCGGAGATACGTATAACAATGCCGTTTTCGGACACGAGAATTACATCATCGTCGGCAAATACCTTTTTAATCGAAGCTACCTTACCGTACTTGTCAACCTTATAGTTGATTGTACCCATACCGCCTCTTGACTGAACACGATAATCGGAATAATCGCTCTTTCTGCCGTTGCCGGTTTCGGTGACTGTGAGAATCCTGCCGCCGTCGCCCTCGTTTATAAGCTCAGCGCCGACAATATAATCGTCATTTTTCTTAAATGTGATTGCCTTTACGCCTCTGCTCTGTCTGCCTATGACACGGGCGTCGTTTTCGTTAAAGCGAATGCCGAGACCGTTGTGTGTCGCTATGAATACATCCGAATTGCCGTCTGTCAGCAGAACATTTTCGAGTACGTCGTTTTCGTCAAGATTTATGGCTATAATGCCGTTCTTTCTGATATTTCTGAAGTCCGACAGTGCCGTACGCTTGATAACGCCGTTTCTTGTGACCATAAGAATATTTTCGTCGGCGGCGTCCTTCGGAATCATAAGCATAGCGGATGCCTTTTCGTCCGACTCAATTGGCAGAATGTTAACAAGGTTCATACCCTTTGATGTACGGCTGCCTTCGGGAATTTCGTAGCCCTTAATCTTGTATGCCTTGCCCTTTGTGGTAAAGAACATTACATAATCGTGAGTGGAACAAGTGAACATTGTGTCGACAACGTCCTCTTCACGTGTGGTAAGACCGAGCTTGCCTCTGCCGCCCTTACGCTGAATACGGTATTCGTCTGCGGGTATTCTCTTAATGTACCCCATGCGTGTCTTTGTAAATACACACTCTTCCTCGGGGATAAGATCCTCAACGTCAACCTCGCCGCTGACATTGACAATCTCGGTGCGGCGGTCGTCCGCAAACTCATCTCTGATTTCAATTGCCTCTTTCTTGACAACCTCAAGGACCGTCTCACGGGATGAGAGTATGTGCAGGAATTCCGCAATCTGCTTTTCGAGCTGTGCCTGCTCCTCTTCGAGCTTTTCTCTTTCGAGACCCGTCAACTGGCCAAGACGCATCTGAACAATATGGTTTGCCTGAATGTCGTCAAAGCCGAAGCGGTCGCAAAGACGCTCCTTGCCTTCGGGTATGCTCTTTGACGAACGCAGAATTTCTATGACTTCATCGATAAAGTCAAGTGCCTTAAGAAGTGCTTCGAGTATGTGCGCTCTGTCCTGTGCCTTTTTAAGGTCAAACTCTGTTCTTCTTTTTACGACATTAAACTGGTGGTCGATATATTCTTCAAGAATCTGCTTAAGTGTAAGAACCTTGGGTTCGCCGTTTACAAGCGCCAGCTGAATTATGCCGTATGAAATCTGAAGCTGTGTAAGTGAGTAAAGCTGATTTAATACAACCTGCGGATTTGCCTCACGCTTTAATTCAATGAGAATATTCATGCCTTCACGGGATGAATAGTCGTTTACGTTTGCAAGTCCTTCGATTTTTTTGTCTTTATGAAGCTGAGCTATGCTTTCGATAAGACGTGCCTTGTTAACCTGATAAGGAAGCTCGGTAACGGAAATCTGATAACGTCCGCTCTTTGTCTCCTGTATTTCGCATCTTGATCTTACTGTTATCTTGCCGCGGCCCGTTGCGTATGCCGCTCTTATGCCGGCTCTGCCCATTATTATACCGGCAGTGGGGAAGTCGGGTCCCTTTATGTACTGCATAATGTCTTCAAGCGTGCAGTCGGGGTTGTCTATGACACAGCACATACCGTCAATGACTTCTTTTATGTTGTGAGGCGGAATGTTTGTCGCCATACCTACGGCGATACCGGTTGAACCGTTTGCCAGAAGGTTCGGAAAACGTGCCGGCAGAACTACGGGTTCTTTTAAGCGGTCGTCATAGTTGCCCTGAAAATCAACGGTATCCTTGTTTATATCCGTGAGCATTTTAAGAGAAATCTTGCTCATTCGGGACTCTGTATAACGGTATGCGGCAGGCGGGTCACCATCGACCGAACCGAAGTTTCCGTGACCGTCAACAAGCATGTATCTTAAAGAAAAGGTCTGCGCGAGACGAACCATAGCATCGTAGACGGACGCATCTCCGTGGGGATGATAGCGACCGAGAACGGAACCGACCGTATCTGCGCACTTGCGGTATTCTTTATCGGGAGTAAGATTGTTCTCATACATTGTATAAAGAATACGCCTGTGAACTGGCTTTAAACCGTCACGAACATCGGGAAGCGCTCTCTGCATGATAACGGACATTGAGTAATCAAGAAAGCTTTTACGCATTTCTTTGTTAAGATCGACATCCAGAAGCTGTCCTTTAGGCTCTTCCTCGGTATCGGGAGTATTGTTGTTTATGTTTTCGTTATCCATTTATTTTGCCTCCCTTAAACGTCAAGGTTTTGAACGAATTTCGCGTTTTTCTCGATAAAGTCACGTCTGGGTTCAACTTTATCGCCCATAAGAATTGAGAATGTTTCATCCGCTTCGACAGCGTCCGAAAGATTTACACGGAGCATTGTGCGTGTTTCGGGGTCCATGGTGGTTTCCCACAGCTGATGGGGGTCCATTTCACCGAGACCTTTGTAACGCTGAATGGTGTAGCCCGTGCCTATTTCTTCGATTATCTTATCTCTCTGCTCATCTGAATAAGCATAGCGGTGTTTTTTGTTTTTGGTAAGTCTGTAAAGCGGCGGCTGTGCTATATAAACATAGCCGTTGTCTATAAGCGGACGCATATATCTGAAGAAGAATGTAAGAAGCAGCGTTCTGATGTGAGCACCGTCGACATCGGCATCCGCCATTAAAACTATCTTGTGATATCTGAGCTTTGTTATGTCAAAGTCGTCACCTATTCCCGTGCCCAAAGCCAGCACAACGGGGACGAGCTTTTCATTTGAAATTACCTTGTCTATTCTTGATTTTTCTACGTTGAGCATTTTGCCCCACAAGGGGAGTATAGCCTGAATTGTTCTGTCTCGGCCTTCTTTAGCCGAGCCGCCGGCGGAATCTCCCTCGACTATGAACAGTTCGCAGTTTTCGGGATTTTTGTCGGTGCAGTCGGCAAGCTTTCCGGGAAGTCCGCCGCCGTCGAATGCCGATTTTCTTCTCGCGAGATCTCTTGCCTTTCTTGCCGCCTCTCTCGCTCTTGAGGCTTCAAGTGCCTTATTGAAAATCATTTTTGCGATTGCGGGATTTTCTTCAAAGAATGTCATAAGTCTGTTATATACAAGACTCTGAACAATGGGTGTAATATCGGTATTTCCGAGCTTGCCCTTTGTCTGACCTTCAAATTCCGCATCGGTAAGCTTAACGCTTATTACGGCGGTAAGACCTTCACGGACATCGTCGCCCGACAGCTTTTTGTCACTGTCTTTAATCATGCCGTATTTTTTGCCGTAGTCGTTAAACACACGTGTAAGAGCGTTCTTGAAGCCGACTTCATGCGTGCCGCCGTCCTCTGTGCGGACGTTGTTTGCAAATGAAAGAATAAGCTCGTTATAGCTGTCGTTGTACATAAGCGCGACTTCTGCCGAACGGTCATCCTTAACCATTGAGAAATGAATGGCTTTATCGTAAATCGGTGTAAGTCCTCTGCTCTCGTTTAAGTACTCCGCAAAGCTTGAAAGTCCGCCTTCATAACAGAAGACCTCTTCTTTTATATTGTCGGGGTCACGCTTATCTGTAAGTGTAATCTTAAGTCCGGCGTTTAAGAATGCCTGTTCTCTTATGCGGCGTTCGAGTGTTTCGAAGTCATAAACCGTTGTTTCGGTGAATATTTCGGCGTCCGCCTTAAAAACTATCAGTGTTCCGGTTTCGTCCGTGTCGCCGACAATTTCAAGGTCGCTCGCTATGTTGCCGCGTTCGAACTTCTGACGGTATACGTGACCGTTCTGACTTACTTCAACCATAAGCCACTCAGACAGAGCGTTAACAACGGATGACCCGACACCGTGAAGACCGCCCGAAACCTTATATCCGCTGCCGCCGAATTTGCCGCCGGCGTGAAGAACCGTAAGAACAACGGTAACAGCCGGAAGTCCCTGCGACGCTTTCATTTCAACCGGGATACCTCTGCCGTTATCTCTTACCGATATTACGTTATCCGGGAGAATATTCACTTCGATATGTGTGCAGAAGCCCGCCAGAGACTCATCTATTGAGTTGTCGAGTATTTCATACACAAGGTGATGAAGACCCTTAGGCCCGGTAGAGCCTATATACATACCGGGACGCATTCTGACCGCCTCAAGTCCTTCGAGAACCTGAATCTGATCGGCACCGTAATCATCGGTAACCGCAGTCACCATTTCGGCGTCAACGCCCGTGTCCTCCTCACGCATTTCTTCCGCAAACCTGAGCTCTTCTTCGTCAAGTCCGGAATTTTTCTTTTCGGAATTTGCCATGGTTTTTCCTCCCAAGATAGAAGCCGACCGTCTTTTTATCGACTGCCGTGCCGATTTTAATACTGCCGCAGAATTATTTTCTGCCGTTTACTCTGCTGAGCAGTGTAAGTGTTGAATATTTGGAAATTATTACTGTCTGATTTGTTTTGTCGTTTCTGTCCGCCAGAACCGTAAATGAACGGGGAATATCCATTGTGACTGTCTTTACAAGCCCGTTTTTTTCGGCTTTCGCAAGATAGTCTCTTGTATTTTTTACAACCGTTGAGGTGTCGGTATCGAATATGCCGATTATGTTTTTATTAAGGATAACGGTGTCGGGGGATAAATCAAGATACATACTTTTATTTTCCTTTTTTTTAACAAGAAACGCTTTTTAATAATTAATAATTAAGAATGCAGAATGCAGAATGAAGGAAAACGCTGAAGCGTTTTGAATTATATAGCTTCGCCAAAAATTAAGTTATTATAGAAAGATAAGTTTACAATTCTGCGGAGCTATATAAATCAAGTCCGCAGGACTTCTTAGCTTTGGATTGTCGGACCGCTGCCGCCGGTCCTCATTAGTCGCTACGCCAAAAATCATTCACCGGATGATTTTTGTCTGCGACATTATGCATTATGCATTCTACATTCTGTATTAAAAAAATCACAGAATACTTTTTTCAGTAAATATTTCCGTTTTTTACTTCCAGTTTTTTTCCCTCGCACAGCCTCAACACATTCGCGGGGTCACAGCATGTGATAAAAACCTGACTGTCTTTTATGTGGTTAAGTATGTAATCCTGACGGGATTCGTCAAGCTCGCTCATAACGTCGTCAAGAAGCATTACGGGCTGTTCGCCTGTCTGTGATTTTATGACGGCGGCTTCACCCAATTTAAGAGCCAGGGCACATGAACGCTGCTGTCCTCTGCTGCCGTATGTTCTTGCGGGTATTCCGTTTATTTTTATATCAATGTCGTCACGATGCGGACCGACTGAGGTTATTCTGTAAAGTATATCATCGTTTCTTTTACTGTGAAGCAGTTCAAGAAGCGACTCGCCGTGTTTTTTGCCCTTCTGTATATATCCGAGTGATATTTCCTCTTTTCCGGAGGACAACCCCTCGTATATCTCGGTCACATAAGGTGACAGGGCGTTAATATAATCTATTCTGTAAGAAGTAAGCTCCTCACCGACAGCCGCCGTTTTTTCATCTATAATATCGAGCATTGAATACAGTGACGGATTTTTGCGTATGTCTTTAAGTATTACGCTTCTCTGATTTAACAGCCGTCTGTAATTTGTAAGAACTCCCGTAAAAGCGGGTTTAACCTGACATATTGCCGAGTCTGTAAATTTTCGTCTTTCGCTCGGGCCGTCGCCTATAACGGATAAAAACGACGGAGAAAAAACGACTGCCGAAAATTTGCCTATCATAGCCGCCGAGCTTTTAAGCGGAATGCCGTTTAAGGTCGGTCTGCGTCCGCCGTCAATTAAAATCTCGGCTTTGTTAAGACGAACGGAAGTTGTAAATTCCGCTCTGATTCTTGCCTTGTCACAGCCGAATTTTACAAGCTCGCCGTCCTTTGCTCCTCTGAAGCTCTTAAGCCCCGAAAAAAGCCATATTCCCTCAAGAATATTTGTTTTTCCCTGGGCGTTTTCGCCGTAGATGATATTTACGCCGTCTGACGGCTCTATTGTAATTTTTTCGAGATTGCGAAACCCCGAATAATCAAGCTTATTCAGTTTCATTCAGCGATAAATTACGCTTCGTGACAGATTATGAAGCGTCTGTCCTTATATTCAAAATTATCTCCGTCGTACAGCTTTTTTCCTCGGACAAGGCATGTTTCGTTATTTACTCTTATTCTGCCCTCTTCGATAAGAATTTTCGCGTGACCGCCCGTTTCGGCAATGCCCGAAAATTTAAGAGCAGCATCAAGCTTTATAAAATCCGTATGTATCGGCAGATTTTCTTCTTTTATCTCAAGAGCCCTGACTTTGACTCTTCTTATCTTTCGTCCGTCGGGAGTAAGAGTAGGCACTGTGAATCACCCTTCCTTTATAAAAATGCATAATTTTGAATGCAGAATGCATTCTGCATTCTACATTAAAAAATATCAATCATTTCTGATCCTTACCGGCAGCACCAGATACATATACTTATCCGAATAATCCGTCGGTTTAATTACCATCGGGGCGAACGGACCGTTAAAGCACATTACCGCTTCTTCGTCCTCTATATTTCTGAGAGAATCGAGAATATATCTGCTGTTGAAGCCTATTTCAAGACGCTTGCCGGTGACAATAGCTTCGGTCTTGTCTTCGGAAGTGCCGAGTGCCGTTATGCTTGATACTTTTATGACGCCGTCCTCGTTTATCATCATTCTGATTGGGCTTCTCTGTTTTTCGGTGATAACGACAGATGTTCTTTCTATTGTATCGATAAGATTTTTGAGATTGATTTTGACTTCCGTTGTGATTGTGGCGGGGATTGCCGTTCTGTAATCGAGAAATTCACCTTCGAGAAGTCTTGAAATGATATTATATCCCTTTATTTCAAAAACAATATGCTTTGACGCAATGGACATTTTTACAAAGCCGTCTTCATCGTCAATAAGCTTTATGACTTCGTTCATTGTTTTCGCGGGAACAACAAATTCCTTTGTGTCGCCTTCATAGTTGGCAAATTCGCTTCTTATCGCCAGACGGAAGCCGTCCAAAGCAACAAGCTTCATTTCACCGGGGGAGAGAGTGAATTTTATTCCTCTGTGAGCCGCTTTTGTGTCGTCGGTTGATACGGCAAAAACCGTACGCTTTACCGCTTCTCTTAACACAACCTGAGATATATTGAAGGGTATGCTGTCGGTAACCTCGGGAATTTCGGGATACTCCGTCGGATTAAGGCTTATAAGACTGTATTCGGTGTCGCCGCTGCTTATGGTAACCTTATTTTTCTCGTCACAGTCTATTATAAGAGTGTCATTCGGAATTTTGCGGAGCATGTCGCAGAACATTTTTGCATTTACGACTATACTGCCGCCGCGTTCAACTCTGACATTTATCTGTGTGGTAATGCCGAGCTCAAGGTCATAGCCGCAAAGCTCTATTTTATTTTCGGATATTGTGCTTATAAGTATACCTTCAAGGTGAGGCATGACGGCTTTATTCGGGATACAGCGGCCGACATTGAGACACGCATCGGTAAGAGCATTTGTATTGCATATTATTCTCATAATAAATCCCCTTTGTTTCGGTTTTATACCGACAGTGAATTTTTGAAAACTCACATTTTTATCGGTATGCGGCTTTTGAGTAATTTTTTTCGGATTTTCCCTTTTCGGGTAAAATAAGAGAGTTTAAAAATAGAAGTAGTAGTAGAG
>CAVFUV010000054.1:0-11302 GCA_963625735.1 bacterium | reverse complement strand
ATACAAGGTTATGCTGTATATCGTGACGGAAACGGAATAAATTTTGATTGGCACGCAGGACTGATGTCAAGATATGATTTGTGTTATGATAATTCAATTATTCATGTCGCAAAGCAAGACGGATATCTGATAGAAAAGTGTTCTAAAGAAGAATTTGTCGGAGAACTGGAATTTTTCGGTTTATACCGTCCCATTTCTTATTCGAGTTTAACCGAAGACCAAAAGAACAGAATGGCGTACAATATAAAATATATGGCTGAACGCTTAATGGCTGCAAATATTGAAGAATTAGGCTATAACTTAATTTTTCAGGCATGGTATTCAAATGATACAATAGCAGACGGAAAAGTTAATGTTTCCGAATTAACAAGCCTACGCTGTGATGGATTGGTAGAATATTGTTACGAATTTTACGGATACAGTGTATACGGAGACAACATATCCACATTTGATTCCTCCATTCGAAACAATCACCGTTATCCGAATATTACCCCTCAAAAACAGTCTAAATACTACTTACAAAACTGTTTAGGTGATATAGATTGTTCCGGAAGCGTAACAGTGTCGGATGCTCAATCGGTATTGGCCTTTGCCGTTCACAATGACACACCTGAAGAATATGAATTTTTTCTCGCTGATGTCAATGGGGACAATTCTGTTTCTGTTGCAGATGCAAGATATGTGTTGCGCTATGCAACAAACCTTATTTCAATTTTCCCCGCAGATCCACTGAACGACAGTTAATTTTCCTTCATCTTAACGGCATATTACAGTTAATTAATACCGATTTCCTCACACAGCCGCGACATAACATAATGTGTCGCGGCTTAATTTTAATACAAATTAACACCCGTGCCACATAAGTAAATGTCTAATTTTTACAATTTTTTTGTTACCTATTGTAAAAGGGCAAAAAATAGTATAAAATACACATATAGGCGAATAAAAATCGCTGTTTTTTGATTTGTTTTTGGAGGATTTGTATGAATTATTCACTTTCAGAAGCCAAAGCAAAAGAATTACTCGACGGCAAGCTTCTTCACTTTTTCGGAGTCACGGCGGACAACGCCTCATATGACCAGTTTTACAGAGCCATAGCCATGATTCTTTGCGAGCTCATGGCACAGGGCAAGAGCGACTTCGACGCACGCGCGGACAAAAGCGGTGCGAAAAACATCTATTATCTCTCGATGGAATTTCTTATGGGCAGAAGCCTTAAGAACAACCTTTACAATCTCAATCTCACTTCCGTTTTCGAAAAAGTCCTTAAAGGCTACGGCATAAAGCTCGAAAAGCTCTATGACTGTGAACCGGATGCGGGGCTCGGCAACGGAGGCCTCGGCAGACTTGCGGCATGCTATCTTGACGCGCTGGCGACAGGCGGCTACCCCGCGAGGGGCTATTCGATACTCTATGAATACGGCATATTCAAGCAGAAGCTTGTTGACGGCTGGCAGACAGAGCTCCCCGATTTCTGGCTTCCCGGCGGCGATGTTTGGCTTACAAGGCGTGAGGAGCTTGCGGTTAACGTAAGCTTTGAAGGCAATCTTAAAGAGAACTGGTATGACGGCAGACATTTTGTCGAGACAGAAAACGCCAATGTCATAAAGGCCGTGCCGCATGATATGTTTGTTTCGGGCAAGGACGGCAAGGCCATAAGCGTTCTGCGTCTGTGGTCGGCTGAAGCACCCGGCATGGATATGGACCTTTTCAACAAGGGTCAGTATCTTCAGGCGATGGAGCGTGACGCAATGGCGCAGACCATTTCAAAAATGCTCTACCCCGCCGACAATCATCCCGAAGGCAAGAGTCTTCGTCTTCGTCAGCAGTATTTCCTTGTGTCCGCTTCAATTCAGGATATAGTCCAGAACCATTTAAGCAAGTACGGCACGATAGAAAATCTGCCCGAAAAGACGGCTATACAGATAAACGATACACACCCGACACTGTCTATCCCCGAGCTTATGCGTATTCTTCTTGATGAATGCGGCTACGGGTGGGATGACGCATGGCGTCTTGTCACTTCGACAATCGCATACACAAACCATACGGTTATGGCAGAAGCGCTCGAACGCTGGAGCGAGGATCTTGTTCGCAGACTTATGCCGAGAATCTATCAGATTATAAAAGAAATCGACAACCGTTTCCGCGCCTACACATGGGAATGCACACACGATGCCGACTTTGTTGAGCGTACCGCCATTATTTCGGGCGGCGCAGTAAGAATGGCGAATATGTGCGTTGCGGCGTGCCATAAGGTTAACGGCGTTTCGGCTCTTCACTCTCAGATACTTAAAGACAGCGTATTCGCGGATTATTACCGTCTTACTCCCGAGAAGTTCACGAACGTGACAAACGGTATCGCGCACCGTCGCTGGCTGTGTCAGGCAAACCCCGCGCTTACGGAGTTTCTCACAAAGAAAATCGGCGGCGGATTTGTTCTTGACGCATCCGAGCTTTCCAAATTCAAGAAATACGAAAACGACAAGACGGTTCTTAAGTCTCTCGCAAAAATCAAGAAGACAAACAAGGAGCGTTTCGCAAAGCATATTCTCGATATCACGGGCGAAAAGCTCAATGTCGACTCAATGTTTGACGTTCAGGTAAAGCGTCTGCATGAGTATAAGCGTCAGGAAATGAACGCACTCGCAATTCTCGCGCGATATGTTGAGATAAAGAACAACCCGAACGGAAATTATGTTCCGCATACATACATTTTTGCCGCAAAGGCCGCACCGGGCTATTATGTCGCGAAGAAGATAATCAGCTTTATTTACGCTCTTGCAAAGACAATCAATGCCGACCCCGTAGCAAGCAAGTATATGAAGGTAATTTTCGTTGAGAATTACAGTGTAACCGAAGCGGAGCTTCTTATGCCTGCGGCGGAGATAAGCCAGCAGATTTCACTCGCAGGAACCGAAGCGAGCGGCACGGGCAACATGAAGCTTATGATAAACGGTGCAATCACTTTAGGCACAATGGACGGCGCAAATATCGAAATACACGATGCTGTCGGCAGTGACAATATCATAATTTTCGGTATGTCCACACCTGAAGTAAATCAGCTTAAGCAGAACGGCTACAACCCCGGCAACTACTATATGAACAATCCCATTCTTAAAAATGCGATTGATTATCTTAACACACATACATTTGACGGCAAGTCATTCCCCGAAATCGGCGAGACGATAAAGCATCACGACCCGTATATGTGCCTTGCGGACTTTGCGGACTACTATCTTGCCGAGAGAAAAGCCGAAGAGCTGTACACACAGCCCGACACATTCCTCAGAATGTCGCTTAACAATATTGCGGGCGCGGGCATATTTGCTGCAGACAGAGCAATTGCGGATTACGCGAGGGATATCTGGAATACGAAACCGGCAAAGCAGTGAGCAAGGAGCAAGGAGCAAGGAGCAATGGCATAAGGGGCCGGATGTCAGGGGCCGGGGGCCGGGGTTACATAATTGACAATTTCGGAAGACACAAAGTGCCTTGGATTGATGTGGCTTCGCATCTGGCACGGCTGACTCCACTCTCCACACTCCAAACTCCACACTTTCAGCAGCCTTTGGGCAGGTCATTGCATAAATTAAAGCTGCACAAATTCGGATGAGATAAGAAGATGCTTGAACCGTTTGACGCTTCGAAAAGCTATCACAAGTCAATAATCGGCACTACAGCCGCGGGGGAAACTCTGCGGCTTCGTGTGCTGCTTCCGAGAAATTTCGGCGTTACTCATGTCGGTCTGATACTAAAGCGGGACGGCAGAGATGACGAATATATGCCGTTTTCGTGGGAGAGCACCGACAATGTAAACGAGTGGTGGTATATAGACATTCGGTTTGACACACCGGGTGTGTATTTTTATTGCTTCGAATACGAAACGGGCTGGGGAAAAACTCCCATTAAGCGAGTGGGCTTAAGCCAGCACGGCTCGATTGACGGCGACGGCTGTTGGGAGCAGTTTGTATATTCAAAAGACATGCAGACTCCCGATTGTTTCAGCGGCGGCGTATTCTATCAGATTTTCCCGGACAGATTTTGTTTTTCCGGAGAAAAGAAAGAAAATGTGCCGACAGACAGGGTTATACGTTGTGACCGGGGCGGCACTCCCGAATGGAAACCCGACAGCAAAGGCATTATCAGAAACAACGACTTTTTCTGTGGTGACTTTAAGGGAATCAGCGAAAAAATCGGCTATCTTAAAGAGCTTGGGGTGACGTGCATTTATCTTAACCCCATTTGCGAATCGCACTCAAATCACCGTTATGACACGGCGGACTATATGAAGCCCGACCCGCTTTTGGGGACGGACGACGATTTTAAGGCACTGTGCGACACCGCCCACCAAAACGGCATAAAGGTACTTATTGACGGTGTTTACAGCCACACGGGTGCCGACAGTGTTTACTTTAATAAATACGGCAGATACGGCGACGGCGGAGCGTACAACGACAAAAATTCAAAATACCGTTCGTGGTATCATTTCGGCAAGGACAGAGATGACTACAAGGGCTGGTGGAATTTTGACACACTGCCCGAGGTAAACGAGCTCAACGCCGATTATCTTAATTTTATCACAGGCGAAAACGGTGTTATTGACAAGTGGATGAAATTGGGTGCGGACGGCATTCGGCTTGATGTCGCGGACGAGCTGCCCGATGAATTTATAGAACAGCTTCGCATTGCCGTAAAGCGTCACGACAGCGACAAGATGCTTTTGGGCGAAGTGTGGGAGGACGCCAGCAACAAGATAAGCGGTGGCGGCAGAAGGCGTTATTTCTGCGGCACGGAGCTTGACAGCGTTATGAACTATCCGTTTAAGGATGCCATAACCGACTTTATGCTGACATCCGACGCCGAGCTTTTTATGGACAGAATTTATTCGGTTGTTCTTGATTATCCTCCGAAAATTATGAACCTGTGCATGAATTTTCTCGGCACGCACGACACGCAGAGAATACTGACACTTCTGTCGGGCTACGACTGCGAAAACATGACAAGACAAAGACAGAGTGAGCTTTTGTACACCCCGGAAATGCTCGGGCACGCAAAAAAGCTGTACAAGGCGGCTGTATGTATTCTGTACACGTTGCCCGGTATTCCGTGTATTTATTACGGAGATGAAGCGGGGCTTTTGGGCGGACGTGATCCGTTTAACAGAGGCTGTTTTCCGTGGGGCGGCGAAGACCATGATTTGCAGAGCTTTCATAGAATGCTCGGCGCTTTCAGAAAAAATGAGAGTGTGTTAAAGGACGGCGGCTTTTATCCGCTGTCGGCGTCTCTCGGCTGTATTGCGTTTTTGCGATACAAAGAGGGGCTCGGCAGAGTCGCCTGCATTTCAAACAAGAACCCCGACACGATATATTATTCACTCAATCCCGATATGCAGGACATGCACGCTTTCTGCGGCGGCGAAAACATCGGCGGCACGGTTATGATACCGCCCGAGACTACCTGCATACTTACCGACTGATTATTTTAACGAGGACCAAAAAAGGTGTTAAAGAAAAGTTTTCTGTATTCGCTCAAAAGGAGCATACCGATTCTGTTCGGCTACTTCCCTGCCGGATTTGCTTTCGGACTTTTAATGGCACAGGCGGGATATAATTTTCTGTGGTCGTTTTTTTCGAGCGTGTTTATTTTCGCAGGCTCACTGCAGATGATTATGCCGTCATTTTTAACGGAGCATATGCCGCTGTATTCGGTGGCGATAACAGCGCTGCTTCTTAACAGCCGTCACATATTCTACGGAATTTCTTTTATAGACAAATTCAAGAGCTACGGCAAATCGAGATTTTATCTTATATACGGTCTGACCGATGAAAACTATTCGCTTTTGTGCTCGTACAAAGACGAAGAGGGCATAAACGAAAAGTGGGTAAATTTCTTTACAACGGCTCTTATATGGTCATACTGGGTCGGTTTTTCGACACTCGGCGGCATTGCCGGACAGCTTATAAAATTCAACACCGAGGGCATAGATTTCGCGATGTCCGCACTGTTTGTTGTAATTCTTATAGAACAGCTTAAAAGCGCAAAGGATAAGCTCCCGTCACTTTTTGCGGCAATTTCGGCGGTTATATGGCTTGTATGTGTAGGAGCGGACAACTTCCTTCTGCCGTCACTTCTGACAACGGTTGCCGTGCTTGTCATTTACAACGGACTTGAGAAAAAGCTTCCGAAAAAGGAGGCAAAGAATAAATGAACGACAAATATTTATACGCGATTGCGGTAATCGCCATATGCACCGTCTGCACATTCGCCGAAAGACTGCTGCCGTTTGTCGTGTTCGGCAAGGGAGAAATAGCCCCCGTCATAAGAAAATTAGGGCAGGTTCTGCCGCTTGCGATAATGACGACACTGGTGGTGTACTGTCTTAAAGACACATCCTTTTCGTCACCCGAAAGCTTTGTGCCGCAGCTTGTCGCCGTGGCGGTGACAGCCGCACTGCACCTGTGGAAAAAGAACACACTGTTAAGCGTTGTAGGCGGAACTGTGACGTATATGGGGTTTGTGCAGTTCATATTTAAGTGAGGAATCAGTGACCAGTGGTCAGTATCCGGTGGTCAGTGGTCAGTGGCAACAGATGCTTTTCGAATTACGATATTTTATGCTGTAAGCATTACACAGTGACAAAAAAACAGAACAATAAAACGACACCGTTTCGGAGGAAATGTCCGTTTCGGTGCCGTTATTATTTTTGCTGAAAGTAAAGAGAACGGGACTTTAATTTAGGAAAAGGCGAAGCTGCATAAAAAAATCCAAATGACTTCCTAACCGGCGGTACCGATCACTGGATACTGACCACCGGATACTGGCCACTCACGTCCCCTTATTTCGCCTTGACTTCGCAGTAAAGGCAGCGGTAGATGCGTTTCTGGCGGTCGGTGAGGCAGAAGACCTGCGGCAGCTCCTGCTCGATTGAGGTGATACAGCGGGGGTTTTTGCACGCTATTACGTTTGTAAGTCTCTCGGGCAGCTCGACATGCTTTTTCTCGACAACAGAGCCGTTTTTGATTATGTTAATAGTGACATCGGGGTCAACATAGCCCAATACATCAAGGTCAACGTCAAAATCGGAGTCGATTTTTATAATGTCTTTTGTGTGTGACTTCTTGCTCTGAACGTTTCTTATGAGAGCAACGGAGCAGTCAAGCTCGTCAAGCTTTAAGAGCTTATATATTTTCATCGCACGACCGGCGGTGATATGGTCAATTACAATACCGTTTTTTATGGAATCAACATTCATTTACAGCACCTCCAGAAGCTTTAAGATAAGAGCCATGCGTATATATTTTCCGTTTAATACCTGCTTGAAATAGCACGCTCTCGGGTCACTGTCGACGGCAACGCTTATCTCGTTTACACGGGGCAGCGGATGCATGACGCACAGGTCCTTTTTTGCGTTTACAAGGCGTTCGGGGTTTAATATATAGCTGTCTTTAAGGCGGAGATAATCTTCTTCGTTGAAAAAGCGTTCTTTCTGAACACGTGTCATATAAAGCACGTCAAGGTCGGGCATTACGGCGTTCAGGTCTGTCGTCTCACGGTATTTCATTCCGTTCTTGATAATGACATCCTCTTTTATGTAGCTCGGAAGGTGCAGTTCTTCGGGGGAAATAAGCACGATTTCGATTCCCGTACAGCGAGAGAGGGCCTCGATAAGAGAATGAACCGTTCTGCCGAATTTAAGGTCGCCGCAGAAGCCGACTGTCATATCTGAAAGGCTTCCCTTTTCACGGTAAATTGTGAGAAGGTCGGTTAAGGTCTGTGTGGGGTGATTGTGTCCGCCGTCACCGGCATTGATAACGGGAACAGTGGCGTTCATGGATGCGACAAGCGGTGCGCCTTCTTTGGGGTGACGCATTGCGATAATATCCGCAAAGCAGGATATAACCTTAACCGTGTCGGCAACGGACTCCCCTTTTGAAACGGAAGAGCTGTTGGCATCGGCAAAGCCCAGGACATTGCCGCCGAGCTCATACATTGCCGCTTCAAAGCTCAGGCGTGTTCTTGTGGACGGCTCATAGAACAGAGTCGCGAGCTTTTTGCCCCTGCATTTTTGGGAATACTTTTCGGGATTGTCGATTATATCGCAGGCTGTGGCGATAAGCTCGTCAATTTCTTTGGTGCTTAAATCGAGAATACTTATAAGACTTCTCATTTTGTGCCTCCTATCCATGACTCATCCGACGGGTTGTTTCTGAATGCTATAAGGCGTTTTATGTCATCGGGAGCAATATAGCCCTCTTCCGCCGCCGTTTCGGCAACTGCGTCAAAGTTTGTAAGGCTTACGTTTCTGACGTTCGCTTCTTTAAGTCTGTCAATGCCCTTCTGCATGCCGTATGTAAAAATGGATGCGATGCCGAGAACCTCGGCGCCCGCTTCTCTTAAAGCGTCAACAACGTCTATGACACTGCCGCCGGTTGAAATAAGGTCCTCAACGACAACCGCCTTCTGCCCGGGGATAAGATTGCCTTCTATTCTGTTCTGTCTGCCGTGATCCTTGCCGGAGCTTCTGACATAGCCCATGGGGAGGCCGAGTCTTTCGGCTGTCAGTGCGGCGTGAGCGATGCCGGCGGTGGAAGTACCCATAAGAATTTCGGCCTCGGGGTAATTTTCTTTTATGACCGCGGCAAGGCCGTTTTCGACATCGTCTCTGACAGACGGTGCGGAGAGTGTAAGACGGTTATCGCAGTAAACCGGGCTTTTTATTCCGCTCGCCCATGTAAAAGGCTCGTCGGGACGGAAAAATACCGCTTTGATAGAGAGTAAATCCTTTGCAATCTGTTTTTTGAGGTCAACCATTTTGTCTGCTCCTTTATCCGATAAATTCTTTTACGCATCTGTTATATGCGGCTACGGGGTCGACGGCGGCTGTGATGGGGCGGCCTACGACAATATAATCCGAGCCGATTTCTTTTGCCCTGAGGGGCGTTGTAACACGAACCTGATCCTGTACGTCGCCGTCGGCAAAGCGAATGCCGGGAGTTACCGTTACAAAATCTTTGCCGCATGTTTCATGCACAAAGGACGCTTCAAGCGGAGAGCATACAACACCGTCAAGTCCGGCTGTCTTTGCGTTTTGGGCGTATTTTGCGACAACCTCGTTAAGCGGCTTATCTATAAGCAGCTCGTTTCTCATGCGGTCTTCACCGGTTGAAGTGAGCTGTGTAACGGCGATAAGAAGCGGGCGTGTGCCGTCGGGACGTGTCAGCCCTTCAATAGCCGCCTGCATCATTGCGACAGTGCCTGCGGCGTGAACGTTGCACATATCGACGTCGAGAGAAGAGAGAACCCTCATAGCGCTCTTAACCGTGTTGGGGATATCGTGAAGCTTCAGGTCAAGAAAAATCTTGTGTCCTCTCGCCTTTATTTCACGGACAATCTGCGGGCCTTCCGCATAGAAAAGCTCCATACCGATTTTTACGAACGGTCTTTTGTCGGTGAATTTCGACAGAAAATCGAGTGTTGCCTGTGCACTCGGAAAATCACAGGCGATAATTACGTCCTTACCCATTGTGTGCGCCTCCTATAATTTCACTTAAATTGTCTATTCCGTATTTTTGCATTGCGTTCGGCAGATCGTTTATTATATCACGGCAGGCAAAGGGATTTACAAGGTTTGCCGCACCTATCTCGACAGCCGTCGCACCTGCGAGCATCATTTCTATTACATCCTCGGCACTTGAGACACCGCCCATGCCGACAACGGGGATTCTGACTGCGTCGTAAACCTGCCACACCATGCGAAGAGCGACAGGAAAAATCGCAGTTCCCGAAAATCCGCCGAAGGTGTTAGCCACAATCGGCTTTTTTGTTTTGAGGTTGATTCTCATTCCGAGAAGTGTATTTATAAGGCTTATGCCGTCCGCGCCGCCCTCTTCACACGCCTTTGCGATAGAAGCTATGTCGGTTACGTTCGGGGAGAGCTTAATTATGATAGGCTTGTCTGTTGCGTGTCTTACGGCATCGGTAATTTC
This sequence comes from bacterium, assembly GCA_963625735.1. Classification (GTDB taxonomy): domain Bacteria; phylum Bacillota; class Clostridia; order Oscillospirales; family Acutalibacteraceae; genus RUG806. The sequence goes on along the minus strand of CAVFUV010000054.1, from coordinate 1,313 downwards.
AAACGCCGCCTTGGGGTCTGTGCCGAAGCTCATGCCGCCGCCGTGAACATTGGGGCATGAGATATTGATTTCAAACCAGCCTATCTGCTTTTGGTCGTCAAGAGTTTTAACGACATAGACATATTCGTCCTTTGAAAAGCCGCCGACATTCGCCATGACGGGTTTGTTGAAAATTTTCGCAAGCTCGGGGAGCTCATGCTCTTTGACATGCTCCACACCCGGATTCTGAAGTCCGACGGAATTTATCATGCCCGCCGTGCATTCCGCAATTCTCGGGGTCGGGTTGCCGAAACGGGCTTCTTTTGTAGTGCCCTTGAAAGAAAACGTACCGAGCATATTTATATCGTAAAGCTCGGCAAATTCCGCACCGTAGCCGAATGTACCGCTCGCCGGGATAACGGGATTGTCAAGCCTGATGCCGCACAGCGACACAGATGTGTTTACCATATAACTTCCCCCTTATGAAGGACAGGACCGTCCTTGCATATTCTCTTATTGCCGTATTTTGTCTTGCACGAACAGCCCATACACGCACCGAAGCCGCAGCCCATACGCTCCTCAAAGCTTAACTGTCCGTCAACATCGGTCTTATTATAGACGGCCTTAAGCATCGGCTCGGGGCCGCAGGCGTAAAAATATGTGCAGTCAACGTCGGAGAGCGCGTCTGTTACAAAGCCCTTTTTGCCGTATGAGCCGTCAACGGTCGTGACGTATACATCCGCGCCGAGAGCCTTAAATTCATTTTCGAAAAATATTTCGTCCTTTGTGCCGAAGCCCATTATCACACTCGGTTTTTTGCCGAGTTTTATAAGCTCCCTGCACAGAAGATAGAGCGGAGGGACACCGACACCGCCGCCGATAAGGCACGGCTTTTCGCCGCACTCGGAGAGATTATAGCCGTTGCCGAGCCCTGTCAGAATATCGAGCTTTTCACCGGGGAGCATTTTGCTCATCTGCTCGGTGCCGGAGCCGACAACTTTGTATATAAGCGTCAGCGTGTCGCCGTCTTTATCACAGACGGAAATGGGTCGGCGCAGAAATTTGCCCTCAAGAGCAATATTTACAAACTGCCCCGGAGCGGTTATTGCGGTTGTATCGCCCGAAAGACGCATAAGACAGACGGATTTGGCTATGACACGGTTTTCGGATATCTTAAAAACAGTTTGGTTCATGGTTTTTCACCCTAACTTTTTCTATAATTAAAACTAAAATTACCAATTTCGAAAAGTGAGCAAGGAGCAAGGAGTAAAGAGCAGTGTCGCAGGCAAAAATCATCCGGTGAATGATTTTTGGCGTAGCGACTAATGAGGACC
>CAVFUV010000053.1:0-11331 GCA_963625735.1 bacterium | reverse complement strand
GTTTAATGATTTTGTGTAAGACATTCGCGTAAGCGAGGGCGGGTGGGTGGGGACGCTCGCTATGCGAGCGTATTGCCGAGCAAGGCGAGGCACAGCCGCGAGCGACGGTAAAAAACCGTATTTTGCGAAAGCACAATACGGCAAAAAAAACCGCAAAAAGTTGGTAGCGACAGCGAGCCGTCGTGAGTGCGTTTACAAACGAACAGGCAAGCGGAGCGTGACTTTTTGCGGAGAAGTCGCAGACAAAAATCATCCGGTGAATGATTTTTGGCGTTGCGACTAATGAGGACCGGCGACAGCGGTCCGACAATCCGAAAATTTAAGCAAGGGAGCGGGCGGATGTCACGTGCTCCGCACGGGACGGAGCTTAGCGGACTTTGCGACGACGAGAGCGAGCGGAGTGCCGCTCAAAGTGGCACCTGTCTGTCCGGGCTTAAAGTTGACATATCCGAAAAAAAATAACCTACCGGGCAGACAGGTGCACTGCAGAGCGGCTCAGCTCCGCCAACGGCAAAACCCGGCAACGCAAAACAAGCCCACATCCTGCGAAGCCGATTATTCACACTCACAACAAAGTTCGGTAATCCCCCAAAAAATCCGCCTCTTGCGAAGCTATATAAACTCAAGACACGCAGTGTCTTCCTCAGTCCCCGGCCCCCGGTCCCTGACCCCCGGTCCCTTTTTCATTGCTAACTATAAAAAATCCCGGCTGTGCCGCCATCCGAGCATAACACAACCGGGTACTTTTATTTCACTGTTCTGACAAAACGCTTTTCAGCAGACGCTGTCCAGACCAAAGTCCAGATATCCCTTCGCGCCGTAAAGCTTATAAATCACGTCATTGTTCTTCTTGAGCAGATTGTTAAGGAATTCATCAAACTTTGACGGCTCTTCATCGGCGGCATATACACCGATTTCAACAAGCATGTCATGGAACTTCTCAAGCAGCGACTCTTCCTTCTCGGTATTTATCACAACGGTGTTTGTCATTGCGATAACCTCGTCATAAAGTGCCTGCTGATCCGCCGTAAGAGTATAATTGTTCTGCCTGCAATATGTGTCAAGGTCGTTAAGCCAGTCTCTCTTAAGTCTCTTAAGGTTTCTCGAGTTATTAAACTGCGGATAGATGCAGTTTTCGTCATTGACGGTCTTTATTGTGCCGAGAGCCAAATCGATTGCGCACGAAATGGCGACATTGTTATACTCAAGCTCATGCTTCTGACCGTAGAAGTACCAGGTCGAATCCTTAAAGTATGTATTGTTAATCTTTATTGTCTTGTCGGGGGACAGCTCATCGCCCGCCTGCTCGACAAACTGCTTGTCATATGCGACATATTCCGTGCCGGGTGCGGTTGAATCGATATTGATAATCTCATCGGAGTTTGTCTTTTCGGCACTGTACATAAAGCCGAATACCTGATAGTCGGATGTAACCGCACCGTAGGGCAGACCGTAGCCCGCAATGAACGAGAATGTTATGCCCTGTTCCGTAAGAGCCTCAAATCTGTTCTTAAGATTTTTCTGAGCTTCATAATATTTGTCTGTTTCCGCTCTTACATTATCACTCTTTATAAGCGGTCTTATAGCCTCGTATCTGTCAGAGGGTACAAGAGCCACAAGTGACGGAGTATTAAGCAGAATTTTATCACAAAGTGCGTCGACAATCAGATTTGCGAGATCGGTCAGTGCCGTTTTGGGGAATATACGGATAAGCACATTTACAAGATATCCCCAAGGCTCGCCTATCATGTCGGAGATAAGTCCGTTATAGAACAGCTGTGCGGAGTTTTTCTTGCCGTCAGTGCCGTCGGCGTATTTTTTCTCGATAAGATCGGCAACAACGTCACTGCCGTCCCAGCAGCCGACGATTGAAACAACACGTCTTACATGGTTGTCATTTCTGTCGGGATACTGTGCAAGATACGCACTTACAACGGACGCACCCATTGACATGGGAACAAGCACAACCTGCTTTGCGCCGACCTTGTTATTCGCAAGAACGGTCTCGATATACTCATGCAGTCCCTCAACATTCTGAGAAGTATAAGAGAACGCACAGTAGTTATAGCAGTAAAGGTAATCTTCATAATTATCTCCGAGTCTCTGCTGAGCGATTTCCGCACATGGAATGGAGCCGTAGAAGCGTTCCTTCGCTTCACTTCTCATCTTGCCGTCCTCGCCGACAGCCTGCGGATATTCGGACACGGGCATAACATAACGGGGAGTTACGACCTGATCGCTGCCCTTTCCGTTTTCGTCGATAATATTGTAAGAGAAGAGATTTGACAGAAGAGTTTCAACCGTCTCACTCTTTACCATATTTTTGCGTGTGAAAATTGAAAGGAACAGTCCGCCCACAAGTTTAAGAATGGCCTTTATGCTTGACGGCTGTTTGATTGCGTCGGATGTCATGTTCGAGAACAGATTCCATCTGCCGGAATATTTGCCCTCGGCAATAAGGGGAGCATAGTTTTCGTAATCCTGAAGAGTACCGTTTTCGAATGCGCCCTCTTCGGTGTAGGACTCGTCAAAATAATACGAGAATGACTGACCGATGCCGGTGACAAACAGAATTATACTGTTCTCGCCCTCGGCAAAAGCGCTCTCAAGTGACGATGCCGTTGAAACCTGCACGTCGTCATCCTCCTGCTGTGTATTCGATTTTGATTTTGCCGATGCCGGAAGCATAACCGTCGGCAGAAGCATTGCGACGCACAAAATGGATGCTATAACTTTTTTCATCGTAATTTCCTCCGATAATAATCTATTTTGTATGATACCACACTGCTGCCGATTTTGCAACAATCTCCCTTTCGTCATCAAGACCAAAAAACACACCCCATTTCCGTGCGACTTGCACAAAAACCAAAGTCGAGTTAAATGGTAAAAAAAGATGTTTATTTTTATTAAATAATATGCTATACTGTTGTGGTTAATGAAATTGTATTTTTCAGACAGTCGGCAAAGTGTGGAGAGTGGAGTGTGGAGTATTGCTCCGCCTCTTGCGAAGCCGATTTTGCAAGAATTCAGGTTCTTAAACTAAACCATTCAGTAAAGTTTTCGCAAATCCGGCTCCACACTCCACTCTCCAAACTCCACACTGAGGACAGATTATCACTTCGACTTTTCTTCTTTATAATATCGGGCATGAGGTAAAAATAAATGTTTGTAGATATCGCAAAAATCAAGATCAAAGCCGGCAACGGCGGCAACGGCGCCGTGGCATTCCACAGAGAAAAATATATCGCGTCCGGCGGTCCGGACGGCGGCGACGGCGGCAAGGGCGGTGACGTCATTTTTCAGGTTGACGATCACCTGGCGACCCTCGCCGATTTTCGCTACAAAAGAAAATACACAGCCGAAAACGGTCAGAACGGCGGCGGCAGCAAATGCACCGGCAGAAAGGGCAAGGATTTAATCATCCGTGTTCCCCGCGGCACGATAATAAAAGAAGTCGAGTCCGGTGCGGTGCTTGCGGATATGTCCGACGACACGCCGTTTATCGCCGCAAAGGGCGGCAAGGGCGGCTGGGGCAATCAGCATTTCGCGACACCCACCCGTCAGGCTCCCCGTTTTTCCCGTGACGGCTACCCGGGTGAAGAGTGGGAGGTTCAGCTTGAATTAAAGCTTCTGGCGGATGTCGGACTTCTGGGCTACCCCAATGTCGGCAAATCGTCACTCATTTCCGTTGTCAGCGAAGCAAAGCCCATAATCGCCGACTATCACTTTACAACTCTTACTCCCGTTTTGGGCGTTGTCAGAATGGGTCCCGAAAGCTCGTTTGTTATGGCTGATATTCCGGGGCTTATCGAAGGCGCCGGGGAGGGTGTCGGTCTCGGTCACAGATTTCTGCGTCATGTCGAGCGGTGCAGAATGCTCGTTCACATTGTCGATGTCGCCGGCAGTGAGGGGCGTGACCCGATTGAGGACTTCAAGACGATAAACAGGGAGCTTGCGGTATTTAATCCCGAGCTTACAAAATGTCCGCAGATTGTCGCCGGCAACAAGATAGACCTTGCAACCGACGAACAGCTTGAACGCTTCAGAAAGTTCATAACGGAAGAGCAGGGACTTCCCTACTACGAAATATGCGCACCTATTCTTGAGGGCACAACGGAGCTTATAAACGCCGTTGCGGCAATGCTCGCGACGTTGCCTCCCGTAAAGCACTTCGAGAGCGAGCCGATACCGATGGAGGTTCTCGAACGCAAAAAAGACTCCGGTTTCAAAATCACCGTCATCGACAACGACTATTATGTCGAAGCGGAATGGCTTCTTAAAATTCTCAACAAGACGGATATTGACGACTATGAGTCCCTTCAATATTTTCAGAGGGTTCTTGAATCCTCCGGTATTCTTGCGGCACTGGTCGAACGCGGCATAAAAGAGGGCGACACCGTTATAATCTATGATCTGGAGTTTGACTATGTCCCCTGATGAGCTTAAAAATTCACTTGACGCAATAAACACGCCCGTGTCCCCCGCCGGAATGTCGGGGCTGTCCCTCGCTTTTATCGGAGACGCCGTATATGAGGTACTTGTCCGCACTCTTGTTTTAGAGCAGGGCGACGCACGTGTGCAGACGCTCCATCAAAGAGCGATAGACTATGTTAACGCTTCATTTCAGGCGGACGCCATAAAAAAGCTTATGCCAATGCTCACCGAAGAGGAGCTGTCCGTCTATAAACGCGGCAGAAACGCCCCCTCCGCTCACACGCCGAAAAACAAGACCGAAGCCGAATATCACCTCGCGACCGGCTTCGAAGCCCTGTTCGGATACCTGTGGCTTAAGGGCAAAACAGATAGAATCCTTGAACTGTTTGACTTGATTCGCAAGAGGCAGTAAGCTTTTCAGCGAGTGTGGAGTGTGGAGTGTGGAGTGTCGCAGACAAAAATCATCCGGTGAATGATTTTTGGCGTGGCGACTAAAGAGGACCGGCGGCAGCGGTCCAACAACACTAAATAAAGTGTAGAGTTGTTCTGCAAAAGGCGGAGCTTTATAATCCAAGGCACGCAGTGCCTTCCTCAGTTTCCCGGCCCCGACCCCCGGTCCCCGGCCCCTTCCTATGTTCCAAACCACATTTCAATAAAGAGGATAAAAATATGAATTCTACATCAAAGCTTGCATCCGCAAAAACTCTCGTCACCGAGTTTTTGCTCTGGTGTTTCGGCTGTATGCTTTACGCTGTGGGGTGCGCTCTTTTTACAACACCCATGAATTTTGTTCCCGGAGGACTTACGGGACTTGCGGTTATCGTGCATCAGCTTCTGCCCGTCATACCCGTCGGCGCGTTTATGTTTGTCGCAAACATTCCGCTGTTTCTTGTATCATGGAAAAAATTCGGCTGGCGGTTCATCATAAAAACGATAATCGCCACAATGCTTCTGTCCGTGTTCATAGACCTCGTGACATACATAGGCGAGCAGAACAGTCTTATGTATTCGGGCGACGAAAAGCTTGTAGCCTGCATTTTCGGCGGCGTGCTGTGCGGCGGAGGGCTGGGCACAGTGTACCTGAGCGGCGCCACGACAGGCGGTTTTGATATTCTTGCCCGCCTTATGCGTCTTAAGTTTCAGCATATATCAATGGGCAAGCTCGTTTTTGTATGCGATTTTGTCGTTGTCATTCTTAACGGCATTGTCTCAAAAAGCATTTTAAGTGTGCTTTATTCACTTATCGTAATATTCATTTCATCTCAGGCGACCGACTATGTAATATCGGGCTTAAGCCACGCAAAGCTCCTTTACATAATGACGAGCGAGCCCGAAAAGGTCTGCTCCGACATTACTCACCACTTAGGCAGAGGCGTATCAATTCTTCACGCAAAGGGCGGCTACACAGGGCAGGAAAAAGAAATGCTCATGTGCGTTGTCCGCTCCCACGAAGTCGCGACCGTTCGCAAAATCGTTGCCGCATACGACGAAAAACCCTTCATTATAATCACCGACTCATCCGATGTGCTTGGGCAGGGGTTCAAGTCGCATAAGGACACGCTGTGACAATTAGCAATGAGCAATGTGCAATGTGCAATGACATAAGGGATCGGGGACCGGGTGTCAGGGGCCGGAGAGGTGCGGATTATAAGACTTTTGGCATAAATTTCACTCTGAGATTTGCGAAGCTTTATAAATCCAAGGCACGCAGTGCCTTCCTTAGTTTTCCCCGGCACCCGACCCCTGACCTCCGACCCCTTTCCAATTTACAATCAAATTTTCTCCGAAAAGGAAAGCAAAAATGAGAGAACAAAAAAAGAACATTCGAAATTTTTCAATTATAGCCCACATTGACCACGGCAAGTCGACGCTGGCAGACAGACTGCTCGAGATTACCGATTCCGTGTCGTCACGCGATATGCAGCAGCAGCTGCTCGACAACATGGACATCGAAAAAGAGCGCGGCATTACCATCAAGGCACGTGCCGTTACGCTCTATTATAACGCGTCCGACGGCGAAACATATGAGCTTAATCTGATAGACACTCCCGGTCATGTTGACTTTAACTACGAGGTGTCCCGTTCGCTTGCGGCGTGCGAGGGCGCAGTGCTTATAGTCGACGCCACACAGGGCGTTGAGGCACAGACGCTCGCAAACACATATCTTGCGCTCGATCACGATCTGGAGCTTGTTCCGGTTATAAATAAAATCGACCTTCCCGCCGCCGACCCCGACAGAGTATGTGCGGATGTTGAGGAAATTATCGGTCTTGACTGCTCCGACGCTCCCAGAATTTCCGCAAAGACAGGTGAAAACGTTCCGGCGGTTCTCGAACAGATAGTAAAGCTTGTTCCCTGCCCCGAAGGTGACGACGACGCTCCCTTCAAGGCGCTTGTCTTTGACTCGGTATATGACAACTACCGCGGTGTCATAGTCTATGTCCGTGTTATGGACGGCACTCTGCACCCCGGCGACACCATGAAGATGATGGCAACGGGAGCGGAATTTACCGTTGTCGAAGTCGGCAGAATGTCGGCTCTCTCACTCTCCCCCGCCAAGGAAATAAAAGCCGGTGAAGTGGGATATATAACGGCATCTATAAAGAGCGTTGTTGACGCGCGTGTCGGCGACACCGTGACCACTGCCGAAAACCCCGCCGCCGAACCTCTGCCCGGCTACAAAAAGGTTAACCCCATGGTTTTCTGCGGTGTCTACCCTGCGGACGGGGCGGACTACGAAGCACTTAAAGAAGCACTCGAAAAGCTTCAGCTTAATGACGCCTCCCTCTCCTTTGAGCCCGAAACCTCAGGTGCTTTGGGATTCGGCTTCCGCTGCGGCTTCCTCGGACTGCTTCATCTTGAAATAATAGAAGAACGCCTCGAAAGAGAATATAATCTTGACCTGGTTACCACCGTGCCGGGCGTTGTATACAAAATACACCTGACCGACGGCACAATGGTTGAAATAGACAACCCCACAAACTACCCCGACCCCGCAATTATCGACTATGTCGAAGAGCCGATAACGGACGCACACATTTACGCTCCGCCCGAATATGTCGGCACAATAATGGATCTGTGTCAGGACAGACGAGGATCATTTAAGAACATGAATTACCTTGCGGCAGACCGTGTTGACATTCACTACGAGCTGCCCCTTAACGAAATAATATACGACTTTTTCGACGCTCTCAAATCCCGCACAAGAGGATACGCCTCATTCGACTATGAGCTTAAGTGCTATGAACGTTCCAACCTTGTAAAACTTGACGTTCTGTTAAACGGCGACCTGATAGACGCGCTGTCGTTTATAATTCACTCCGAAAAGGCATACCCGAGAGCGAGAAAGATAGCCGAAAAGCTCAAAGACAACATTCCGCGTCAGATGTTCGAAATCCCCGTACAGATTGCAATCGGCGGAAAAGTCATAGCGAGAGAAACAATCAAAGCCATGCGCAAGGACGTTCTCGCCAAGTGCTACGGCGGCGATATTACACGTAAGAAAAAGCTTCTCGAAAAGCAGAAGGAAGGCAAAAAGAGAATGCGTCAGTTCGGTACCGTGGAAGTTCCGCAGGAAGCGTTCATGGCCATCCTTAAGCTTGATGACGGGAACGACTAAACAGTGGTCAGTATCCGGTGGTCAGTATTCAGTGTTCGATATTGTCAGTTACTGACTAACTGTTAATCTTGTCGCGAAGCCATATAATTCAAGACACTCTGTGTCTTCCTTAGTCACTGGATACTGAATACCGGCCACTGGATACTGGATACCGGATACTTATTCACGCTAATTGCTAATTACATACTATGCCAACACCTCCAACTTCCCTTTATTTTCACATTCCCTTCTGCCGTTCAAAGTGTCCGTACTGCGATTTTTATTCGAGCCGTTCGCCCGAGAAAATTGAAGCGTACACAGGAGCGGTTAAAGATGAAATATCAACACTTCACCGTCTGTCGCCGTTTGTGACGGATTCACTGCATCGTGAAGTTTTCGACACCGTATATTTCGGCGGCGGCACTCCGTCCGTCTTGGGTGGGGATAATCTGGCGGCAATTCTTAATACCGCACGGCAGCATTTTGTTATAGATAACAATGCCGAGATAACGGCGGAGGTCAATCCGTCCGTTGACCGTCCCGATCTGTTTTTCGACACGCTTAAAAATGCCGGATTTAACCGCATTTCAATGGGGCTTCAGAGTGCCGTTGACTCGGAGCGGCGTATACTCGGCAGGACAGCGGATGCCGACACGGTCAGAAGCTGTGTTCTGTCCGCTAAAAACGCCGGATTTACAAATATCTCACTTGACATTATGCTCGGCATACCGAATCAGACAATTGACACACTTAAATATACAATCGACTTTGCGTTGTCGCTCGGTGTGACACATCTCAGCTGTTATATGCTTCAGCTTGAAGAGGGCACGTGGTTTTACAGAAATCGGCACAGACTTAATCTGCCCGATGACGATACAGTAGCGGATATGTATCTTTTCATGTGTGACACGCTTAAAGCACACGGCATGCGTCATTATGAAATATCAAATTTCTGTTTTGACAATCTTTTAAGCCGACACAACATGAAATACTGGACCTTGTCGCCGTATATCGGCATAGGCCCGTCGGCACATTCATTCTATAACGGCAAGCGGTTTTTCTTTAATAAAGACACCGACGCTTTTATAAGCGGACAACCCGCCGAATATGACTGCGACGGCGGCGACCTCGAGGAAAAAATAATGCTCGCACTTCGCACCGACACGGGGATAGAAGAAAAATATATTCCCGACACCCAAAAGCTCAAACCGCTTTTTGACAACAATCTTATAACACGCCGAAACGAGCGCATTTCCCTCACCGACAAAGGCTTTCTGCTGTCGAACAGCATAATCACGAATATAATTAACAATTAACAATTAATAATTAATAATGGAGGAAGGCACGGTGTGCCTTGGATTATAAAGCTCCGCATCTTGCGAAGCCAACTCCACACTCCAAACTCCACTCTCCACACTCCACACTAAAAGAAGCGAAGCCTCACTGCTCCTTGCTACTTGCTCCTTGCTAACTCTTAAAGCTCCTTGCCAACTTTTTAATCTATATCCCCACAGGAGGGCACCTATGTTACTGTCTCATCTTATTTCCCCCATCAAATATACCGCCGTGAATTTCACGGATGTCGACATTGCCGACATTGTCTACGACTCGAGAAAGGCTCGGCCCGACACCGTTTTTGTCGCTCTTACGGGTGCGTTTACAGACGGCCACGACTACGCCGAAAGCGCATATCTCAAGGGCACACGAGTGTTTGTTGTCGAAAGACAGCTGCCGCTCCCGTATGATGCCGTGCAGATTGTCACCGACAACTCACGCCGTGCTCTCGGCAAAATGAGCGAGATGCTGTTTGATTTCCCGCAGAACGATATAAAAGTAATAGGCGTCACCGGCACAAAGGGCAAAACCACCGTTACGCATATGCTTCGCCACTGTCTTGACAAGGCAGGCAGAAAAAGCGGCGTCATAGGCACAGTCGGGGCGTACTACGGCGACAGATTCGTGCCGACCGTAAACACAACACCCGAATCGTATGAGATAATGCGTCTTTTACGCCTTATGGCTGACGACGGCTGTGAATACTGCTGCATGGAGGTGTCCTCAATCGGACTTAAGGCTCACCGCACCGATGATATTGATTTTGAGGCGGCTGTTTTTCTCAATCTCTCCCCCGACCACATAGGCGGAGCGGAGCACGAGAGCTTCGAAGAGTACGCCTACTGGAAAAAGCAGCTCTTCAAGTCCTGCAAAAAAGCGTACCTCTGCTCGGATGATGAATTTACAAAAGAAATAATAAGCGAGCTTAAATGTCCCTACAACACATTCGGCGTAAAAACAAAGGCGGATATGACGGCGGACGACATAAAGCCGTTTAGCGGCAATCACCTTTTCGGAATATCCTTTGACGTTGAATATAACGGCGAAACCGTTCCGGCAAAAACGGCGATGCCCGGTGTGTTTAACGTAGAAAACGCTTTGAGCGTCCTGTCGGTCTGTGTCGGTCTCGGAGTTGACCTTCGCACTGCGGTTGACGCACTCTCGAGCGCCAAAGTCAAGGGCAGAAACGAAAGCCTTGACATAGACGCCGATTTTGACGTTGTTATAGACTATGCCCACAACGGACAGAGCTTTGCCTCGGTTCTTGAAACATACAAGGCTTATCCCCACAACAGAATCATAACCGTGTTCGGTTCGGTGGGTGACAGAGCACAGCTTCGCCGCCGTGAAATGGGCGAGATAAGCGGCAAAGACGCGGATCTCTCAATAATAACAACCGACGACCCGGGCTACGAAGACCCCAAGGCGATATGTGAAGAAATAGCTTCATATGTCGAAAAGACCGGCGGCAGATATCTTATAATCGTCGATCGCAGGCAGGCTGTTTTTAAGGCACTTGACGAAGCGAAAAAAGGCGATATTGTTCTTCTTCTCGGCAAGGGGCATGAGACCGTGCAGAAAATAAACGGGGAGAAGGTACATTATTCCGATCACGAGACGGCGGAAGAATACTTTAATTCAATTAGAAATTAGGGGCCAGGGGCCAGGGGCCAGTGGTCAGGGACCAGGGGCCAGTGGCTAAGGAAGACACTGCGTGTCTTGAATTATATAGCTTCGCGAATTAAAAAATGTCTGTCAACATAAAACACTTACATTTCGCATAGCTTATAATCCAAAACGCCTCGGCGTTTTCCTCAATTATGCATTCTACATTATGCATTCTACATTATTACATATTACTAAATCAGTTTCGGAGTTTTACAATGAATTATACTTTTAAGATCGAATCCGACAAGACCGCGTTTGAGCAGTTTGTGCTTGACAACGGCGGCATATATATGCAG
>CAVFUV010000052.1:0-11382 GCA_963625735.1 bacterium | reverse complement strand
GTATCCAGTGGCCAGTGACCAGTGACTAAGGAAGTCCTGCGGACTTGATTTATATGGCTTCGCAGACGGCAAACCAACTTTTCATAATTTAGCTTGTCTTTTAGCGAAGCTTTATAATCCAAAACGCTCCGGCGTTTTCCTTCATTGTTAATTGTTAATTGTTAATTGTTAATTAGCAAATGTGTCCCTGATTCCGGCCCATCAGTCACTCTTTACATTGCAGTTTATTTTACCACTTATATTGTCCTAATTCAATACGCAAAATTTTTTGTGATTTTGCACAAAAATCGGGTGTTTCATTTTTCGCAAAAAAAATCGTATTCTCTTGACACTTGCCTCAAAAAAAAGTATACTGAATGTGTATAAATAGGTTGACCGGAAGAGCTTATTTTTGTTGAAAACAACTGTTCTTCAAAACATTGGTCTCTATAAAGGAGGAATTATTGTGGGTAATAATTCGCGAATTTTTGAAAGGAAGCACAAAATAGCAAGAGTGTTTATCGCTCTTCTCGCTGTCTGCCTTATGCTGACGGCTGTGCCCTTCCTTGCGTTTGACGGCACAACCGCTGTCGCCGCCGAAAATACACAGATAACCGGCACGACCGCTGCGGGCATCAACTCATCGCTGAGCGCTCTCTCAAGCGGCACGGTTGTCGATCTGGTTCTCGGTGATGATATTCTTATCTCCGTACCGGACAGCATTGACACAAACGCCGTTTATGACGGCATTGTAATTCCGTCGGGGATTACCGTTAATCTTTACATGAACGGCAAGCGTATTTATTATGAAAAGTCCTCCGGCGGTCATTGGCAGTTAAAGGGCATTCGCGCCATAGTCAATAAGGGTACGCTTAATATTTACTCCGGTGCGTCGGCAGCAAGCCCCAACCGTTCATCGGCTGATGTTTCGGCTTCAAGCATCTATCTTGTAAACAACAGATATGACATGGAGTCCGATGCCGATCAAGAGAGAGCATATTGCCGTCTTGAGGGCATTTCAAACAGCGGTACGCTCACGGTCAACAAGAACGTTACTGTTTATGTTTCTTCCGAAGAAGTGTATAAGCAGGACAGAAGCGGTCTGAGCTGCAATGACGCAACCGTTACTGTTGCGACTTCCGGTATATACAATACCGATTCCGCATCATCCGTTGTAAACGGTGCAAAGATTACGGCACATTCCATCGGCAAGGGCTTTAACGACAAAGGTCATGTCTCCGAAACACGTGTATATGCATACGGCGTCTACGGCGGACAAGTTGAAGTTAACGGTGACGCAACATTTACGGTATCGGCAGAGACCGGCTGCGGTGAGTCCAGCACCATTACACATGGCAACGGTGCAAAGACCGTCACTGTTGCTGTCGGCATATGCTCATCCAAAAATATAACCGTAAACGGCGGTACGTTTACATATTCTTCAAAGCTCAGTGATCAACATAACGCTTTCAAAGGCGGTACGGCATATATCTATCAGGCGGGTATTTATACCACATCAGGCAATACCCCGGTTATAACCGATGCCACAATCAATTCCGCAACAGATAAGACCACGGATTACGGAAGTCTCGGCACACTTGATTATAAAGAAGCCTCCGTTATTTCCGGTACAAAGCTTCCCTATTCAAGTGAGGCGCTTTTCGGAAGTGGCACAAACAATCTTTATAATACTACTCCCGCAACCACAGATTATCCTATGGACTTACTTGCCGGCACAACGATCAGCGGCGGTCAGTACAAGGATGAGGAAGGCAACACCTACTCCTGCACTCTCAGCACCAACCAGGATTCTCACCCCTCTTCAATACTGAACGGTGCGGTTGAAGGCACATACCGTGTTCATATCGTTTACAGATATTGGACGGATCAGAACAAGACAAAGATTGACACTTCCGTTGTGTCCTCCGACGGCAATGTGGGTTATTCATATTCACCTCTTTCGGACGGCACGGATATAGTCAAGAAGGATGTTTCACTCTCGGGTCTTTCAAACGGCAACACAAAGACCGGCACAACGGGCGTTAAATATGAGAGCGGCGGTGAAGTCTATAACGACAACTACTGGCAGCTTAAGAGCATTGCCTATACAACAACAACCGAGCGTTTTTCCGAGTTTAATGTTACAGGCAAAAAAGGTTCGGTTATAAAAGACTTTACCGGCAGTGCCGATTCTTCAACTCCCGCAAATTCGACTCAGCCTCTCTATATCTTCATTGACTATGTCAGACGCACTCCGGCAAACATTGACATTAAGGTCGCAAGCAGCAACGCGGTTTATACCGGCAAGCCGATTCTTGCGAGTGACATCGGTCTCACGGTTACCGAAACCAGAAACAGTACCGACTGCACAGCCGACTATAACTGCAACAAGAATAACTCAAGCAAAATCGATGTCCACTACTCATGGACAGGCACACTTGCCGACGGCACCGCAGTCTCCGGAGAAGATACCACACTCCCCACAAATGTAGGTAAATACTCCGTAACAGCGACAATCGACGACAATACGACATACGGCAAAGACACCGCACTCTATAAAAACAGATACGGCAAGAGCCTTACGTTTGAGCTTAACATAACCCCCGCAAGCGTAACAAGAGGCACACTTGTTCAGAAGGTTAACCTTACATACGGTCAGAAGCTCAATGAGGTTCTCGGTCTTTCATCCTTTATCGCCGACGGTGTAAACGGCGAAAAGCCCGCAGGTACATTCTCATTCAAGAATGCCGTTGACGGCTCCGGTTATAAGGACGCAGGCTCCGGCACGGTTGAAATTCTGTGGACACCCGCTTCGAGCTCATATAACTATCAGCAGACTTCATTTACAGTAAATTATACCGTGGACAAAGCGGAGCTGTATCTTAAGCCTCAGACGGCAATAGTAACATACGGCGAAACCGATTTCGACACGGCGTTTACAACGTTCTTTGACGGTCTTGTCGGCAAGGAGCTTGACAACGACACCGCAAAGGCGACACTTGCCGAAAATGTTCAGTATACACTCAGCATCGGCGGCTACTGGACTCCCTATAAAGCCGGTGAAACGCTTGTCGGCACATACGCCATAAAAGCGGACTTCAAGAACTACTCACTTGATATTCTCAAAAACTACAACATAAATCTTGTTCCCGGCGATTCGGAAAACAACCCTGTCGGCTTCCTCACCGTAAACACAAGAGAGATTACCGTTAAGGCATCCGCTGTAAGCCGTGCATACAATCCCGATAACTATAATGTTACCGTCAAGTTTGAGATTACCGACGGCAAATACGGCGCCGATGACATTTCTGTAAAGAATATCGAAGGCAATCTCGCAAACAACGGTGCCGGCACAAGAGAAGTCGGCGGCATTTACGACAGTGCCGTTGCGGCTAACTTCACAGGCGGCAGAAGCTCCTGCTATTCACTTAAGCAGATTACATTCGACACCGGCGACAAGCTGACCGTTGAAATCACAAAGGCGACACCCGCCGTGACAACACCCACGGTTGCCGATATGTTCTATCAGAGAAACAGAACACTCGCCGATATATCCCTTGACGCATTCAACATTGACGGCAAATGGCAGTGGGCATCCCCCTCGACCAACCCCACAGTTAACGTAAACAGCTACAAGGCGGTATTTACTCCTTCGGATTCCGCAAACTATGAGAGCGTTGAATTTGATGTTCCCGTAACAATCAAGCCCACACCTGTTGTTATTTCCTACAAGGGCGAGGTTTCATACGGCGACAACATTCCCAATATTACCGCTTTCACATACACCGCGGCTAATGACCCCGACTTCAACATTGATGCCGTTACAACAAGCGGCAACATTACCGTAAGCACCGACTACAAGCAGGGCGACAAGAAGAATGACACGGGCTATGCCGTATATATCTCCGCTCCCAACCTTGTTGACGTAAACGGCAACTATACATTCACAACCGAGAACGGTCTTATCACCGTTAATCCCCGTGAAATAGTATTCACGGTTTCGAATTCAGAAATATCCTACGGCGAAAACTTTGTAGCCGCGGCGGCAAGCGTCACATTTGACGAGTCCCGTCTTGTCGGTGACGATACCGAAAACGCCATAACGGCGAACGGTTCGGCTCCTCAGTTTAACCTTACTACCGATTACAGCCAGGCTACAAACGGCAATGTCGGCACATACGCCATAAGAGCAACTCAGAGCTTCACCTGCTCCGAGAACTATACCGTTAAAATCGTAAACGGCACTCTTACCGTAAAGCCCGCCGTTCTTACAATCACCGCTCAGAACTTCACGGTAAAATATAACTCCGACACACCCACCGAAACAGAGCTTGCAAAGCATGTAAAGCTTGTCGGCGCAAAGAACGGACAGAACATAAATACCGTTGCGACAGGCACAATCAGGTTCGGCACGGATTATACCAAGGGTTCACCCGTAAACGATGAAGGCTACCGCTTCTATATCGATATAAGCGAAGCCACATTCACAAACTACACCGTATCAGTTGAAAACAGCACAATTACCGTTGTCAAGGCAGACCCGACCATCACGGCGTATCCGTCCGCGACAATAGTTTACGGTCAGACTCTTGCGGATGCCGTATTTACAGGCGGCACGGTTGACGTTGCAGGTCATTATGAGTATGACGAAACAACAACCGCACCCGGCTGGAGATCGGAGCCCTGGAATGACTACACCGCAACATTTATTCCCGATGACACCGATAACTACAATACCGTCAAGAACCTTACAATTTCACTTGTTGTAAACAAGAAGCCCATCGAAGGCTCACTCGCCGTAACGGGCAACCCGATGACAGGTTCAACTCTTACAGTTGATGTTTCAGGTCTTGACCCGAATGAAGAGGGCGCTTATACATACGTCTGGAAGGATTCAAACGGCGTACAGCTCGGCACAGGCAAGTCACTTATACTCAATGCCGCTCAGGAGAACCTTACAGTTACCGTAACGGCAACCGCAACAGGCTATTATGAGGGCACAGCGAGCTACACCACAACAAAGATTGCTCCTCAGCTTACCGATGTAGCCGAAATATTCAACACATCAAGCTTTGCGGAGTATTTCTCAATTGACGGCATGACTTTCGGCGGCTCAAATACCGTTTTTTATGACGGCAAGACACATTCAGTTTCAATCAAACAGCTTACCGGCAAAACGGCATATGCCCGTATCGGCGACATAACCGTTAAGTACAACGGCTCGACAACCCTTCCGAAGGCTGCCGGCACATACACGGTAACGGTTGATATCGCAACACCCTCTTACACAAGCATCACAACCGATGCAAACGGCAAGACCATAGAATCGGGCACAAGCACGGTTGTTTATTCACCCGCAACAAACCTCTTTGTCGGCACGCTCGTTATCTCAAAGGCTTCCTACAATGTCGCATTTACGGTTAACGACAAGACATATGACGGTTACGCAAACGCCACCGATTATACATACACCGAGAGCGGCAAGATAGGCTCCGATGATGTAAAGCTCGGCAAGGCATCATTCGTATTCGCGGACGCCAACGTCGGCACGGGCAAAACCGTAACCTGCACCGAGGCAACACTTACCGGTGCGGATGCCGACAACTACACAATTGTCATATCTCTCGAAAACGGCGGCAAGGCCAATATCACAGCAAGAAAGCTTCTTGCGAAGGCTGTCGCCCAGTCAAGAGAATATGAAGCAGACAACTACGATGTTGACCTCTCGTTTGAGATTAACACAGCTTCAATCGCTCCCGCGGATTCCTCCGCTTCAGTCCGTATAGACGAAGCAAAGGCAAAGGGCAAGGCTGCGGATTACCATGCGGGTCTTCAGAAGGTATCCGTATCCGATGTTCAGCTTATCGGCAACAAGAGCGCTAACTATGTTCTTGAAATAACAAACCTTGACACACTCAGTGTTGAAATTCAGAAGGCAACTCCCGATTATCCCATTCCCGATGTCGGCACCGTAACATATGACGCAGGCAAGCACCTGTCCGATATAAGCCTCGGTGACTCTCGCTGGCAGTGGGCGGCTGATGTCAAGAATGTTGTTCCGACAGCAGGCAGTCACACTTATACGGCTGTCTATACACCTGCGGACACAGCGAACTACGCAACGGTATCCTATGAAGTAGCATTCGACGTACAGAAGGCAACCGTAACCGTAACAGCGGCATCCTTCAATATCACATACGGCGACAATGAGCCTACATATTACACAACGGTCAGAGGCCTCACAGGTGCCGATACCGTAAAGGATCTCGCGGGCTACATACTTCTTAAGTGCGCTTATCAGGCGGGCAGTGATGTCGGCACATACACGGTAAGCATCGACGGCAGATACGAAAGCGATAACTACAACTTCGTATACGTAAACGGCAATGTAAATGTAAAGCAGAGAACTGTTTATGTAACCTCTGCTGCGGTAAGCCGTGAGTATGACCCCGCAAACCTCAATGTTGACGTAACATTCTCCGCTCTTTCGAACATTTACAGCGGCGACGAAGGCAATGTAATGCTCTCCGACACCACAGTAACAGGTACAATAAAGACAGCGGACGCAGGCAAGAAGTCGGTTGAATACGCAGTTCCCGAGCTTGCGGGAAGCAAGGCGGAAAACTATACGCTCAAGGTTCTCAACTCAAATCTTACCGTTGAAATTACAAAGGCTCACGTATCCGGTGTTGCTCTTCCCACAAGTGCAACGGTTGTATACGGCAACAAGCTTGCAACGGCGATATTTACTTCAAGCTATGAAGCACCGAACGGCAAGATTTCAATGGCGGATTCAATGTCCACACCCAAGGGCGTAGGCACATTCAACAATGTTTATAAGGTAGTTTACACTCCCTATAACTCCAACAACTACGCAACCGAAGAAGCGTACATTACCCTTACGGTAACAAAGGCGGAGCTTGATCTTGATATGTCCATCGCGGGCACACTCCAGTCCGGCTCAAAGGTCTATGTCGTGACGAACTCCCTGCCCGATGACGCTCCTCAGTACATAGTTTACACATGGTACAGAATTAACAACTCCGGCGACGATTACAGAAGCAGCGGTAAGCTTGTGGCTTACAACACTTCCGAGTATACGCTGACATCCTCCGATGAAGGCTGTTATCTCGTGTGCGTCGCACAGAGTGCCGCAAACTCACCGTACGTAATTTCGTGCACAGCGGAAACCGACGGCACGGTTGAAGCGGAGAAGCTTTCATTCTGGCAGAAGATAGTAAAGTGGTTCTACCGCCTTATCTCTCAGATAACTCAGGTCTTCGGCAGAATAAAGTAATTTGAATTAACCGAAATAAAACCGCTCCCGGTCCTTAGATGAGGATTGGGGGCGGTTTTGACAATTGGCAATGGAAGGGGCCGGGGGTCAGTGGCCCGGGGTCGGGGGGCTTCGCTGGAGGCAAAAAGTTGGCAAGGAGCAAGGAGCAGTGGCTCGAGAGTGGAGTTTGGAGAGTGGAGTGTGGAGTTTTCGACATCCGGGTATAATGTCGCAGACAGAAAATATTTATCGGATGATTTTTTTCTGCGATGCTTGCTCTGTCTGCAATTATAAAGTTTTTTTGCCTTGACAAATTTTTCTGAATATAGTATACTGCAAGTCGAGAGAAATATTTATAAAGAAAAGGTTGACAAAAGCAATGTACTCTGCTAAAATTTCTAACAGACAGACGGACAGACAGACAGACAGACAGACAGACAGACAGGGATAATATACCCTTTTATACCTATAACATATAACACCGATTTCGTTTATTACGGGATTGGTGTTTTTTGTCGTCCTTCGGAGGTTTTATATGCCTCGTGAACCGTCGGATCTCACCGTAATTTCAAAAACCAAGGATTTGCTCACATACATACTGAAAATATCAGAAAACGCACCTAAAAAATTTCGCTTTACTCTTACAAGCCGCCTTATAAATACTGTAAGCGACGCTTTGCAGGAGATTATTATGGCTAATGAAGCACCGCTTGTCATAAACACAACGGATGCCGCCGAACGCAAACAGCTTCAGCATAAAGCTCTTGCTCATTTTAAGGTTACGGACGCTTTCGCAATGGCGGCACGACAGACAGGGTGTATTACCGCGGAGCAATACCGTGTGCTGTCTAATATGCTGTTTGACTGCATTCGTCTTACCGCCGCGTGGATTAAATCCGACGCACGGCGGCTTAATAATTCAAAATTTCAACAATCTTAATCAAGGTATGTCGAAGCGTATCGCTTCTGTCATATGGGAACGCGGCTGTAAAACTAACTGGCGTCTTCGCTCGGCGGGCAACAACAATAACAACGCGTGCAATGTCGACAGCGACGGGTACGTCAACAACAACAACGACGTCAACAACACCGACAACGGTGTTCGCCCGATTTGCTTACGTGTCTGATAGTGTATGAAAGCTTGTACACTCCGTATTCCAAGCAAAGGAGCCGCTGTCCCCATCCGATGATTTTATTATCGGATAAAAATCTGCCGTCGGAAGCATTAACGCGAATTTTTCGTTTTCGTGCTTTGGGCATGCCATCACGGTGTGCCCCGACGGTGCCACTTATTGAAAATGACTTTTGACGAATTATTTACATTTGAAAATCTTTATAACGCTCATCTCAATGCCCGCAAAGGCAAACGCCGCAAAACGGATGTAATCGAGTTTGAAAATAATATCTCTCTGTATATCTGGACACTTTTATACCGCCTTAAAAACAAATCATACAAGGTGTCGGGTTATAACAGATTTTATATCTATGAACCGAAAAAGAGAGAAATTCAGGCTCTTGCTTACCGTGACAGAATTGTACAGCATTGCCTTTGCGATGAATATCTGTACCCGCTTTTGTCTGCCCGCTTCATATACGATAACGGTGCCTGCCAAAAAGGCAAGGGGACAGATTTTGTTGTAAAACGCCTTACAAAGTTCATGACAGACTATAACAAAAAACACGGAACAAAGGGCTGGTTCCTGAAAGCGGATATTCATCACTTTTTCCCTTCAATTGACCACAAGATACTTAAAAATATGCTCTCAAAGCTTGTTGACGACCCGGATATACTTGAACTCATTTTCAAGATTATCGACAGCTTCGAAAATGAGCCCGGCAAGGGTTTGCCGATGGGCAATCAGACAAGCCAGCTGTTTGCGCTATTCTACTTAAACGGCATCGACAGAATAATAAAAGAAAAATATCAAATCAAATATTATACACGATACATGGATGATCTCATTCTGCTTCATGATGATAAACAATATCTCATAAAGTGTCTTGATGAGATAAAACAATACGCCAAAGACGAACTGAAGCTTGAGTTTAACGAAAAAACACAGCTTATTCCTACCAAAAACGGAGTTGAGTATGTCGGTTTTCATTTCTATTATACCGATTCCGGCAAGGTTTTAAGGCGTGTGCGGACATCCACAAAAAAACGGTATAAACGCAAAATGAAAAAACTGCAATCGGATTATGCCGCCGGTGAAATTACTCTCAAAGACCTTCAAAAATCCATTCCGGGATTTGTGGGTCACCTGTCACGGGGTCACACCTATCGGCTTATAAAGTCCGTTCACAACGACTTTGTTTTGCGTCAGAATACAGAAAAAAAACGAGAAAGCCGTTAATTCGGCAGACGGAAAGGAACAAAAATGACGAAACAATTTTTCAGACACACGCTTGTTTTGCTTCTGGCTCTTGCCATGTTGCTCACAAGCCTCCCCATCATCACCCTTGCCGCGGACAAGGGCACAACTTTCACCTACAGCCAAGGTGACATCATCGGTCTCGGCTCATATCCTCAGACAGAAGTAACCGACGAGACCCTTAAAGCTTCACTCACCTCAAAAGCCGGCTCAACCGATGCCTGGACAAGTTACAACTATTACAAAAACAGTGTGCAGAGCGACTTTATGAAGTACACCGACACAGAGCTTGACGGCGAAAAATATCGCGGAGTATATTTTACTTCATACCGTCCGAATTATATCGGTGGAGATGGTGAAGATAATTATCAGGAATATAACGGCTACAACACCTCAACAATCTACTGGTTCAAATATGAACCCATTCTCTGGCAGATTCTTTCATATGACGCTACAACCGACACTGCCGTTGTGTTAAGCAAATCAACAATAGACGCACAGGAATATTATGACAACCGCTATGGACGTAAAATAGACGGCAAAACAATTTATCCTAACAACTATGAATACTCCAACATTCGTACATGGCTCAATGAAACTTTCTATAACACCGCATTTACAAGTACAGAAAAGACCGCAATAGTCGCGACAACACTGGATAACTCCGCATTTAGCACAGACTATTCTGAATATGACAGCAATTCAACAACCGACAATGTATGGCTTTTAAGCTACGCCGAAGCACAAAATGCAGGTTATGGCTTCACAACAGATTATTATGACACAGAGACCCGACAGGCAAAGACCACAGACTACGCCAAATCACAGGGTATATATGTGGATGAAACGAACAAATGTACTTACTGGCGTCTTCGCTCGGCGGGCAGCACCGATGACTACGCGTGCGATGTCGACAGCGACGGGTACGTCTACAGCAGCTACTACGTCAACTACGCCGGCCACGGTGTTCGCCCGGCTTTAACCCTCCATCTGAAATCTGAAATCGTTCCATCTTGCGCCCATGCGTTTACCTATAAGACAGTCTCACCTACGTGCGAAGAACCAGGGTACACATTATATACATGTACAAAATGCAAAGCAACCGCAAAAGACGAATATACTCAGGCGTGTGGACACTGTTTCACGGGCGAAGCCCGTGTCGATACAAACGGCAAATATTCTCTCCATTGCTCCGTCTGCGATAAATATCTGACCCCCAAAACCGGCGACAATTATAAAGCTTTCGGCTCATATCCGCAGACTGAAGTAACTGACGCAACACTAAAGACAAAACTCACAAACAAAGCCGGGCCTACCGACAAATGGACAAGTTACAACTATTACAAAAACGGCGTGCAGAGCGACTTTATGAAGTACACCGACACAGAGCTTGACGGCGAAAAATATCGCGGAGTATATTTCACTTCATACCGTCCGTATTTCACATCCGGTTACGGTAGTGGGAATTATCAGGAAGACAACGGCTACAACACCTCAACAATCTACTGGTTCAAATATGAGCCCATTCTCTGGCAGATTCTTTCATACGACGCAACAACCGACACAGCTGTTGTATTAAGCAAGTCAACAATTGATTCACAGGAGTTTTATGACAATACAGGTATACGCACAATTAACGGCAAAACAATCTATGCCAACAACTATGAGTACTCCAACATCCGCAAATGGCTCAATAACACATTCTATAACACCGCATTTACAAGTACAGAAAAGACCGCAATAGTCGCGACAACA
>CAVFUV010000051.1:0-11581 GCA_963625735.1 bacterium | reverse complement strand
GACAAAAATCATCCGGTGAATGATTTTTGGCGTAGCGACTAATGAGGACCGGCGGAAGCGGTCCGACAATCCAAAGCTAAGAAGACACTGCGTGTCTTGATTATATAGCTTCGCTAATGATAAGCTTATATGTATGATTTTAGCTTTTAAGTCTGCGTAGCTTTTATAAATCAAGCCCGCAGGACTTCCTCTGTTTCCGGCTCTGCTGCTTGCACCTTGCTAACTTGTTAGCGCCGGAAGGATATACTAATCTGCCGAATACATTTAAGGAGGGGGAATTCGCGGTGCAGAAAAAAGATGAAAAAAAGAGAATAGCACAAAACAAGAAAGCATATCACGATTATTTTGTGCTCGAAACCTTTGAAGCCGGGCTTGAGCTTTTCGGCACTGAGGTAAAGAGCATTCGCGAGGGCAGGGTTAATCTGAAAGACTCGTGGTGTCACATAAGAGACGGCGAGATTTTCGCGAACGGCATGCATATTTCCCCGTACGATAAGGGCAATATTTTTAACCGTGACCCCATGAGGCCTAAGCGTCTTCTTATGCATAAAAGAGAGATAAATCGTCTGTACGGCTTGACAAAACAGCAGGGTTATGCGATAATTCCCTTGAGTGTATACTTTGTCAACGGCAGAGCGAAGCTTGAAATAGGTCTTTGCAAGGGCAAAAAGCTCTATGACAAGCGTGCGGACGAAGCCGAGCGTGACGCGAAGCGCAATATTGACCGCACACTCAAGGCACGGGAATAATATCATTCCCCATGAAACGGGATCGAAAGGATTTCGACGGGGGAGAGGGTGCCTGATAAGCGAGCAGAGGCGGGGCACCTCTATAAAAGCTTCAACTTAAATAATAACTGACAATAATAAGACAGTTTTAGCAGCTGCCTAATCGCAGTTGCCGTCATTCCCGGGAGCACTGCGGCCCGGTGCGTGGCGTCATGCAGCAGTGAACGTGCACAGGCACACCGCCTTATAACCTGTCATGAACAATAGGGCTTTTTCAAACCGAAGGGTGTTGCTTCCCGTCGGCGCGCAGAGAACAAATAAGCAAATACGCTCGTAGAAAGTCATGAGGAATTTCCTTCGGACAGGGGTTCGACTCCCCTCGATTCCACCAAAGCAAGATAATCCGAACCTTAGACCAATCGGTCAGGGGTTCGGATTTCTTGTTTTTTTAATGATATTGTATTATAGCTTGCAACAAGGGGTAGACAGCCGTTTGGAATATGACTTTCGAATCCATGAACCTGCTATTGCATATTATTCGGGTTAAAGAATGTCGCTGACGAGTGGCTAGTTTTGTATAGTGCAAAAAAAACCGGTGGTTCTCTGATTATTCCCCTCTTGCGAAGCTGTATAATCCAAGACACGCAGTGTCTTCCGACATTGTTAATTCTTAATTGTTAATTATACAGTCGATGAGCGTCTGTAAAGAGGTTAGAAAAAAACCTCCCGTAAGCCATATGACCTGCGGGAGGGTGTTTTTTTATTTTGCCGCTTGCCCGGCGGCCTTTTTTGCGTCTTTTGCGTCGGATGCGGCTTTTGCTTTTTCGTACTCGGAAAGCTTCTTTTTGAAAACAGTCTTGGCTTTGTCAAGCTTTTTGCCGAGTGTCTTCTTCTCTTTCTCACTGTCGGACAGCTCGATAAGAGTTATATAATGCAAAACCTCGTTCTGCGCCAGAATCATTTCTTTTTTCGCTTCAAGGCACAGACGCTTTTTGTTATAGACGGGTATCTCGACAAAATAGTCAACGCCTTCAATCGGCTTGTGATGCTTCTTGTCTCGTACAAGACCTGTTATAAGCAGTGTGCCGCAAACAACTACAAGCACCATCGAAAGAGCCTGTGAAATGCGGATGTTCGTGCTGCCTATATAAAGGCTGTCGGTGCGAAGGCCTTCAACGATTGAACGCTCCAGACCGTACCACACTCCGTATGTCAGAAAGATCTGACCCGAGAAGCGGCGGTGCTTTTCGCATATCCACCACAGCACAAAAAAGCCTATTATGCACCAGATTGATTCATACAGAAAAGTGGGATGCACGGGCTTTGACGGGTCAATTCCCGTTTCGCCTGCGTTTACAAGCGTCTGAAGATACGCCTGTGTCTTTTCGCTGAACATGCCCCACGGCAGGTCGGTGTTTGTGCCGAAAGCCTCCTGATTTGCGAAGTTGCCCCAGCGGCCTATGCCCTGTCCCAGCAGGAAGCTCATGCCGCACAGGTCAAGCAGATTTCTTATGTTGACACGTTCGGTTATGCATACGACAAGGGCGGCTAAAATTCCGCCGATAAGTCCGCCGTAAATGGCAAGTCCGCCGTGCCACACCGCTAAAATTTCACTCGGGTGTGCGGAGTAGTAGCCCCATTCGTTGAATACGTAATAAAGTCTTGCCCCGAGTATGCCGAACAGTGCGCCCCAGATGAGGATATCGAGCATTTTGTATATGTCGATTTTCCATACATACGCTTTTCTGCCGCCGAAGAGAACGGCGAGAGTAAAGCCGAACGCGATTATAACTCCGTACCACTTTATGGTAATCGGGTTTGCGAGAAACGGCAGGTCAATTTCACAGAATACCGACGACACATTAAATGTTTTCGACAGTGCGGTAAATGTGACCTGCACGGGATCGGTAAAAAATTTCATATGTCTGAATATTTGCGACTGCGGTGTCAGCCTTCGTAGTCGTCTTCATTCTCCCAGTTGTGCCATACAGCCTGAATGTCGTCGTTCTCGTCGAACATCTCAAGCATTTTGCCCATCTGAGTTATGGCGTCACCTTCAAGACGTGTGTATGTGGTGGGAACATATTCCGCCTGTGCGGATACAACGTTGTAGCCCGCCTTTGTGAGAGCGTCTGCCATGTCGGCAACCTCATGAACGCCTGTGCGAATGTCATAAACGGATTCATCGTCTGTTACGACATCCTCCGCACCCGCTTCGAGAGCGAAGTCCATGATTTTCTCTTCGTCAACATCCTCCGCGTCAACAAGAACAACACCCTGACGGTTGAACATGAACATAACGGAGCCCTGCTGACCCATATTTCCGCCGTATTTGTCGAAATAGTGGCGAACATCGCCTGCCGTACGGTTGCGGTTGTCGGTAAGAGCCTCAACAACAACGGCGACACCGTTGGGGCCGTAGCCTTCGTATATAATCTCTTCGTAGTTGGCGCTTGATGCGTCGCCTGCGGCCTTCTTGATTATACGGTCAATGTTGTCATTTGGAACATTTGCCGCCTTGGCCTTTGCTATAACGTCCTTAAGCTTGGAGTTGCCTGCGGGGTCGGGGCCGCCTTCTTTAACGGCAACGGCAATTTCTCTGCCGATTTTGGTAAAGACCTTCGCGCGCGCGTTGTCGGTCTTTTCCTTTTTTCTCTTAATGGTACTCCATTTGGAATGTCCGGACATTCTTGTTCATCCTTTCGTGATTTTTGTTTGTTTTATGCTCGTAAAATACAACACAAAATTTTAGCATACTTTCGGCGGTAAGTCAATCGGTTAAGAAGAGCAAAATGATAAAGGAAGGGTTGAGGATTTTAATAATATTTAACAAAAAGGGCAAGGCAATTAGCAATTAGCAATTAGCAATTAGCAATTTCGGAAGACACTGCGTGTCTTGGATTTGTATGAGCTTCGCCTCTGTTGAGTGTGGAGGGTGGAGAGTGGAGTGTGGAGTTGTTTCGCCCGCATTAAAAAACGGCAGGGGCGTTGCCTGCCGTTTGGAATTATTTGAAAGTTATGACCAGCCGAAAACAAGGGGGTTGAGGACTTTCCAGTCGCCGTTATACTCCATGATCGTCAGTGTAAGAGTGCCGCTTGTGCCCTCTAAGTCGCCGTCGATGATGTAGGAAACTTCAAACTGCTTAACGTCTGTTATAAGGTCGGCGTTTGCGACGCTGTCCGAAAATTCCGATTGCTTTACAGCCAGAATAAGCAGATTTTTGTTGTCGTCGTCAAGCTCTTTTTCGGATGTGTTTTTTATGGTAAATGTAAAATCCTGACCGTAGTAATTTTCAAAACGAAGCTTTGTCGACTCGCCGAGAGCCTTGTACGCACCTGCGGCGGTTGTGACCTTTTTGCCGTAGTTTGACGTAAAGTACGACTTAAGATCGCCGTCGTGGTATTTGTCGGCGCTTAACTGCCACTGGTCCTCCATTGTTACAAGACATTTTTTGTCGGCCTTTTTGATGTTGCCGGCGTAGTATTCTTTAATGTAGCTTCCGGCGATGTTTATGGGCTTTTCGGACGACACCTTAAGCCCTATTCCGACGCATCCGCCGACAGCTATTACCGCCACCAGTATCATTGCAATTATTGCTTTGAATGAAATTCTGTTTTTTCTGACCTTGACGGCCTTAACCGTTTCGGGTTCTTTTTCTTTCAGGGCTTCCTGCACGGTTTCGGGATGAAGCCGCATTCCGCATTTTGAGCAGAAAACAGCATTGTCTTCAAGATTTTCGCCGCAGTTTGGACAGAACATAAATTTCCCCTCCGGAACTGAGATTTTATACTTAAATTATATATCCCGATGAATAAATTGTCAAACACAAATAAAAGAATTGAAAAAATTTCGGGAATAGGCTATACTGTTTTACAGCACAAAAACGGAGTGAAAATCATGAGTTTTTCAATAGAAACCGTGCGTCCGTACACGGGCGGCGGAATTAAATGCGCACTGTTCGATTTTGACGGTACAATAAGTCTTATTCGTGAGGGCTGGCAGGGGATTATGATACCCTATTTCTGTGAGGTCATAACTGCTCTCGGCACAGGTGAACCGCAGGATAAAATTACAGCAGAGGTTACGGAATTTGTCGACCGTCTGACGGGCAAGCAGACGATTTATCAGTGTATCGCGCTTGATGAGGCCGTTATAGGACGCGGCGGAAGTCACGTTGACCCCGGTGAATACAAAAAAGAGTATCTTCGCCGTCTCGCCATTAAAATCGCCGACAGAAAAGAGGGGCTTAAAAACGGCAGTATTTCCCCGAAGTCTATGACGGTTGCGGGCTCTGTCGATTTTCTGAAGGCTCTTCGTGACGCCGGAATCCGCTGTTTTCTTGCGAGCGGCACAGACGAGGACGATGTAATATATGAAGCGTCGCTTCTGGGGGTTAAGAACCTGTTCGACGGCGGCATTCACGGTGCGAGGGATGCTCTGCTCGACTGCTCTAAAGAGGCTGTCATAAAGAATATGATTGAGCGTGAAAAACTGTCCCCTTCGGAGCTTGTAACGTTCGGCGACGGCTTTGTGGAAATTGAGCTGACGTCAAAGGCCGGCGGCTATGCCGTGGGTGTCGCTACGGATGAAAAGGGCGGGGAAGACGTAAACCCCGACAAGAGAAAAAGACTGCTCTCGGCAGGGGCGGATATGATTGTGCCCGATTTCAGTGAGCCGGAAGGTGTGCTGAAGGGGTTGGGGATAAAGTGAGCAACTGTGAAAGGGGCCGGCGGTCAGGGGCCTGGGACCGGGGAAGGAAGGCACAAGGTGCCTTGGATTTATAATGCTTCGCAAACATGAAAGCTGATTCGTAAACCGTAGTTATGGTGGTTGCAGGTATCCTATATCCGGTGGCCTGTGGCCGGGGACGGGGAAGGAAGGCACAAGGTGCCTTGGATTTATAATGCTTCGCAAACATGAAAGCTGATTCGTAAACCGTAGTTATGGTGGTTGCAGGTATCCTATATCCGGTGGCCTGTGGCCGGGGACGGGGAAGGAAGGCACAAGGTGCCTTGGATTTATAATGCTTCGCAAACATGAAAGCTGATTTATGGATGAAAGATTATCAATTCGCGGAGCTTATAAATCAAGTCCGAAGGACTTCCGAAATTGTTAATTGTTAATTGTTAATTGTTAATTGTCAATTTTGCGATATTTGAATTGGCGATGCCAATTGACAAGTTTTTTAGATAAGGTCGGTTTGTATTTTGTTTGGAAAGAAAAAAGATAAAAAGAAAAGAATTCCCATGGAAAAATTCGAGTCGCTGACAGCCAACGGTGTGCCGGTCAAGGCTCTTAACTTCGCTCTTGTCAAAGACAAAGAGGGCATACCCGTTCTGCAGGTTCGAACGCCCGATGTGTGCGAGGCACTGCACTATGAACATGTTGACTTTGAACTAAAAACAACCGTCAAGCGTGTAACCGTCGCCGCCACTTTCAAAGAGGCAATCGACGAAAAACGCTTTAAGCTCTATCTCTTTGATGTCGATGACTGCGAGCAGTTCTTTATATAATGTAAAAATAAATACAACAGCTAAAAGCCTGTGACGACCTATCTCGTTGCAGACTTTTCTTAATTAACAATTAATAATTAACAATTAACAATGTCGGAAGGCACACAGTGCCTTGGATTATATAGCTTCGCCGACGGTTTGTTTTTTTTTGCAGAATGAGCAATTAGCAATTAACAATTGACAATTAGCAATTAGCAATTAGCAATTAGCAGTTTCGGAAGGCACGATGTGCCTTGGATTATATAGCTTCGCCGGCGGTTTGTTTTTTTTTGCTGTTGCGGGCTTTGACGAGGATTTTGAATTGTGAGCTTCGCTAAAGGTGAAATTTCGGGTATTGCCGGGCTTTGCCGTACCGGCCGGGCTGAGCCGCCCGTCGGGGCACCCGGATGTCCGTTCGGTAAGCCTTCGAAAATATGCAGACTTCCATACCGTCCATCCGGGTGCCGCCTTCGGGCGGCTTCGCCTCGTTCGTCTTCATTTGTCAAGCCGCATGAGGCTGCGGCTGAACAAATTTGACTCACTCGGCGACTATGTGCCTCGCTCACAGCTTATGCTGTTCGCTCGGCATAACGCTCGCTCCCTGCGGTCGCTCGCCCCGCCCTCAGTTCCTCTTCGGATTATTCGTCAGGTCCAGCAGATAGTCCGTCGACACGTCATAGAAATACGAAAGCTTGATAAGAATATCCGTCGGAACGTCACGCTGACCAAGTTCATAGTTGCTGTAAACCTGCTGTGAGCAGTTGAGCTTTGCGGATATCTCTCTCTGTGATAAATCGTGGTCCTCACGAAGCTCTCTGATGTGTTTGTACATAATATGCACTCCCTTTTTGAATATTTGTTTCCTGTTAATTGTAAAAATTGCAAATTGAGGTATTGACTTTTACCGCAAATTGCAGTAAAATGCGGGTGTAAAGTATGTGTATGTATAAAACTTTTCTCTTTATGCGTCTGAAAGAGGAAAATTTTATAAGGCGTATGCGTTTGAATCGCATTTTTCGACTGTTCACTGAACCGAATGTAAGAGAAAGCGTTTTTTCGGTGATTTTTTTGCTTTGCGTTTTCTCGAAGCGGCTTGCATTCGGATTAATGAAATTCGGAGATATACCGAACGCAGTGCCACGAAAAAAAAATACGGAGATAAACCGAAAAATGAATCTCTGCAAAAAAATTCTTTCATTCGCTTTGTCGGCATGCATGGTTCTTTCATCGGGTTCTGTTCTGTCATATGCAGGCGAGCCTGACGATAAGAGCACTCAGACCTACTGTTCCGCAACAGAGGATCATCAGCATGTCTATGACATGGCAAAGCAGAAGAAATCAAGAGAAGCGACCTGCACGGTAACCGGTATCTATACCGATGTTGTCTGCGAAAAGTGTTCTTTTGAACTTGATCCTATCTATGTCGGTCTTGATGCCGACAACCATGTCAACGCAACTAAGGTTGACGCTGTTGAACCTACCTGCACTTCAGAGGGTAACATAGAGTATTATATCTGCGGTGATTGCGGAAAACTCTTTACAAAGGACGAGGATGGCAAAATTACCTATCTTGAGTCGGCAGATGATGCCGTTCTCGAAATGGTAAAACACGATTATGATGTGGAAAATCCCGTTAAAATCGAGGAATTGTTTGATTGCCTTAAGTATGTTACATACAAGTGTAAGAACTGTGAAGCCACCGAAAGACGTGAGGTACGCGGTACTGCGGATCATACTCCCGAAGTAATCCCCGGCAAGGCCGCCACATGCACAGGCACGGGCCTTACAGACGGTGAAAAGTGCTCCGTCTGCGGCAAGATTCTTAAGGAGCAGGAAGAAATTCCCGCACTCGGTCACACATGGGGCGATTTTGAGAATGTCGTAACAGTAGATGTTGACGGCGTTGTTCATTATCAGCACAAGAAAACCTGCACAGTCTGCGGCAAGGAACGTGCCTATGATCATGTTGCTTCCGCAGAGGGCGTTTACACAGAAGGCACCTGCACGGAAAACGGTTATTGGACCTACACCTGTGACAAGGGCTGGACAGGCGCAGGTCATACAGGCTGCGGCAATACATGGGTTGTTGTAGATGAAGATTCTACAGTTGCGGACAACCATCCCGAGCTTTCAATCAAAACCGCTGAAGTTCCCGCCACATGCGTAAAGGGTGCTTATCTCTTTAACTGGTGCGAGGACTGCGGTGCGACATGGGATATTGATGACGAAGATAAATCCCTTGATCCCGACAATCACAAGACATATGCTCCCTGTGTTGTTCTTGACAGAGACACAGGCAAATATGTTCTTGCGGATGAAAATCTCGGTGCCGAAAATTACTGGCTTGCGACAGACGAAGCCGTAACTCCCACATGCACAGAGAAGGGTTCCACTGCTCCCATGGCTTGCGAACTTTGCGGTGCCAAGCAGGCAGCACAGGAAATTGAAGCTTTCGGCCACAACTGGGGCGAGTGGACTTCAAACGAAGACGGCACTCATACCCGTCTTTGCAAGAACAACACAGCTCACGTTGAAACAGCCGACTGCACCGAAGATAACGCTGAAATAGAAGTGTTTGACGCACATTGCGACAAGGACGGCTATACCGTTTATACCTGCAAGGACTGCGAATACGAATGGACTGTTGTTGACGAGGGTTCCGCTCCCGGTCATAACTACGGCGACTGGACAAAGGTTGCCGATGAAAACAGGCATATGGGCTATTGCCTTTGCGAGTTCGGCTGCAACTCCTTCACTCTTGAAGACTGCTATGATGCCGAGCCCGTTTATACAGAAGCTGTCTGCGAAAAGAATGCTTATTATACCTATACCTGCGACAAGTGCGGCAATGTCTGGACTGAAGAAGTCGAAGGCACAGCACTCGAGCATGAGTGGGTAAAGAACGAAGATCTTTCCAGAGATCCCACTTGCCTTGAGCACGGCTTTATAGTTTATGACTGCGCTCTTTGCGATGCCAGAAAAACAGATGTTGTCAGCCACCTCGGTCATGACTTTGTTGTTATCGACACCGATAAGGCTGCTACATGCACAGAAAACGGCTACGCAAAGCTTTCAAAGTGTCAGAGAGAAGACTGCGGCTTTGAGAAGGTTGAAGGCGAAATTGAGTCTCTCGGTCACGATTTTATAGAACAGATTATTGATGACGCACACCTTGTAACTCCCGCTGACTGCGAAAACGCGGCTGTATACAAATATGACTGCTCTCGCTGCGATGCAATCGGTGAGGACACATTCGAGTACGGCGAGGCTCTCGGTCACACCGTAGTTGTTGACGACGCTGTTGAAGCTACATGCACCGAGTCGGGTCTTACAGAAGGCTCTCACTGCTCCGTATGCGGCAAGGTTCTTGTAGCACAGGAAGTTATTCCCGCTAAGGGTCACACAGAGGTTGCAGATCCCGCTGTTGAAGCTACCTGCACAGAATCAGGTCTTACCGAAGGTAAGCACTGCTCGGTTTGCGAAGCTATTCTTGTAGCACAGAAAGAAATTCCCGCACTCGGTCACGACCTTGTAAGCCATGAAGCAAAGGCCGCTACATGCGAAGAAATTGGCTGGGACGCATATGACACATGCACACGCTGTGACTACACAACATATGTTGCAATCGATGCTCTCGAACACATCGAAAAGACAATCGCAGGCTACGCCGCCGATTATCACACGACAGGTCTTACAGACGAAATTGTTTGTGACAGAGAAGGCTGCGGCAAGGTTCTTGTTCCCGCTGAGATTATCCCTTGCAAGGATGAGACTATAACATTTACTTATACTTTCACCGGACGCAATGATGATGACAAGACCGCTAACGGCGGCGCGGCAATCCTCAGTGTTTACGCTACAAGTGAGCATGCATGCCTCTACGGCACCCAGATCGAGCTTGAAATCGGCGAAGGTCTTGTTGCAAACGGCTATGCTAAGGTAAGTGTTGACGGATTTAACACCTATACCTATACTCCCGTTGAAACAGTTAACAAGAACGGCAAGACTGTTCTTCTGATTACAGCGGGCAACGAACGCAATGTTGAGTTCAGCGGTGAAAACGTTCTGTTCGCACAGATCGTATTCGATGTTGAAGACGACTTTGTCGGCACAACAGGCGTAACGGTAAACGAAAACAATACTCTTGCCACAAGACAGGATGACATTAACAACTCCCTTGTTGCCGACTTCGGCACAGGTGCTGAGATTGATGTTAAGCTTCTCGGTGATGCGGATGTTAACGGTACAGTTAACGTTAACGATGTCCGTCTCTTCAATGAGTGGGATCTTGCCCGTGAAGAGGGTGCTTACGATTCAATCTTTGACTACAATAATGACGGTGTTGTTGACGGTGTTGACTTCATCCTCATGAGAAACGCTATTGTAGGCATTGAGGCGTAAAATCAAATAAGAGGTGTAAAACATGCGAATTAAGAAATTCCTTGCGATTATTCTTATTGCTGTTTTGACACTGTCACAGTCGCTCGTGCTTGTCGCTGCCGAACCGGCGGCAGGCCCGGTCTTCGAGGTGGGAGTGGAGGCTGCGACCGCCACTCCCATTTCTTTATCACCCGTTCTTATAAATAAGGGAGATAAAGTCAGTGTTAAACTCAATATAAAGAAAAACGACGGCATAAGCATTGCTTCAATGTATCTTGAATATGACAGTTCTTTATTCGGCGTTGAAAAATCCGATATTAAACCTGCAGGACTCGATGACAGCTTTGTTTTCTGCTCGAATATTGATAATAATGGCGTAAAACTCTATATTTACACAACCAGTGTCGATACTTATTACACGGGCGAGCTTTGCGAAATTACATTTACCGCAAAAGACAGCTGCAGTGATGTGTCGAGTGAGTTGTTCCATTTGAGAAAAGCCGGCCAAGGAAAGCCAATAACCAATACGAATTTTGATGACGTAGAACTTAACTCTGATGCTGTAAATGTGCTTGTTCACAAAATAACAAAAGACGGTATTGTTACAGCTCCTACCTGCACGGCGGATGGCTATACAACATATACCTGCGATGATTGTGGAGCAGAAATAAAGACGGATACCGTAAAGGCACTCGGTCATTCATATGACAACGGCGTTGTAACAACCGAGCCTAAATGCACCGAAAAGGGCGTTAAGACATTTACCTGCACAAGAACAGGCTGTGCCGATTCTTACACAGAAGAAGTTGCGGCATTAGGTCACGACATAGTAAAGCATGAAGCGAAAGCTCCGACCTGCACCGAAATCGGCTGGGATGCATACGATACATGCTCACGTTGCGACTACACAACCTATGTTGAAAAGGCCGCACTCGGACATGACATTGTAAACCACGAGGCAAAAGCCCCGACCTGCACCG
>CAVFUV010000050.1:0-11610 GCA_963625735.1 bacterium | reverse complement strand
CTTCGCTTTTTGCATAACTCCACACTCCACTCTCCAAACTCCAAACTTGAAATTTTCTCCAAACTCCAAACTTGAAATTTTGCCGTTGCGGGTTGTCTGTTATAACTATTTTATTTAATAAAAGGCAAAATGTCAATAGGCGGTCAATAGCTGTGAGAAAATGCGAACAAATGTTTGAATGTGGGTTGATTATTTTTGCCATATATGCTACAATTATAGGAATGATACATTAAAAACCGCTTAATTTATCGAAGGGGAGTGATTTGCATGGGCAAGCTTGACAGACTTATAGACGACCTTGAAAGAGTGTCAAAAAACGGGCACAGCGTTCTGTCGTCCAAAGAATACACCGACAAGCCGCTTGTTTTTACCGCAGCTCAAATGAAATCCTTCACTCCCGACAGATTAACCGAGCTTCGAAGAAAATTCAGAGTGAGCGGAATTTTCACCGCCGATCCCGTCGCTTTTTATAAGCAGGCGAAATTTATGGCGGATTTTGAGGACGACTGCTCCGAAAAGGCGGAATTTTCATCGTCATTCCCTTCATATGCCGCAATGAACGACGCACAGCTCCGAACATATTTCACGTGGAGAACAAAATTAAGGCATGGTGACCTCGAAAAAACATCTCTCTCGTATGCGTATGTATATATTTTCGAGCTTCTCAATTTAATCGGTGTTCACGGAGCGGATGACGCCTTTATGACCATGCACAAATTTTTTGCGGATTACAGCATGCTTGACCCGGGTGTGCTGACCTACCGTGACAGATGGCTGACGGATTTTGCTGTTTTCTATAATCTCGAAAACCGTTTCTGTATGCTCGAAAGCACCGACACACTCACAAAAAACGGCAGGATGCTCGAAAATATTGCGGATTATTCCGATAAAGAAATTCTTGAAGCGGCCGAGAGCTTTTCTTCATATGCGGTCACACACTCCTCCGCATACAAAAAATATCCCACGCTTTATGATAGAATTCTGGGAGCCGTTATAAGAGATTTAGATGAAAATTTTTCGGACAGCGGCGGAGTTGTCGGTCACTACTGTGCACAGAAAAAACAGAGCTTTTTTATGTTCGCGTCCGCAGTCGTCTGCGGCAAGGATGAGCACGAAAACACAAGTGTTACCCTGCCCGACGGCACAGTCTATACGTGCGTAAATTCGCACTGGCTTAAAACGACGTTCGTTAAGGACTCGTCACGCAGTTCACAGCTCGGCACGATACTGCGTACGGTTGATATTATTTTAAGAGGTCGGCTTAAGGTCGGCGGCAAACTGAAGCCCTCACAGCTTGACAGAAAAACGATCGATAAACTGAATACCATAATCGACAGTGTTTTTGATGATATAAAACGCCAAAAGGCCGAAAAACGGCGAGAGAGCGTCAAAATCGATATGAGCCACCTTGACACAATACGCAGAAGCTCCGACATTACGGGCGAAAAGCTTATGACCGAAGAGGAACGGGAATTTTCCGTGCCGTCCGAACCGATTATTGAAACCAACGAAAATCACGAAGAAATTACCGCATCCGAAGAAACCGACGAAGAGCTGTCCGTTAAAATTCTCAAGTGCCTTTTAGACGGCGGCGACCCTACGCCGATTGCGAAAAACGCCGGGGTTATGCTCTCGCTCATATGCGATGAAATTAACGAGAAATATTTTGACGATTTCGGCGACAGCATTATTGACTGCATGGGTGATATCCCCGTGCTTATTGACGACTATAAAGACGAACTGCGAGGTATGCTTAAATGAAAATTCCCACAAGAGTTGCATCCGTTGTAATAAATTCACTCAAGGGCGGCGTTGTGCCGAGAATAGGTCTGCCGTATATCACCGTCGGCAGGGATTCCGAGATAAACGCCTTATTGTACGATGCCGAGATTATGTCGCAGGGCGGTGCGTCGTTCAGATTTATTGTGGGCAAATACGGCTCGGGCAAGAGCTTTCTTCTGCAGTGCTACCGCAATTTTCTTATGGACAGGGGCTTTGTTGTCGCCGATGCCGATTTGTCCCCCGAACGCCGTCTGACCGGCACAAGAGGTCAGGGGCTTGCCACATACCGTGAGCTTATAAGAAATTTAGCCGTTAAGACACGCCCCGAGGGGAATGCCCTGCCGCTTATTCTCGATAAGTGGATATCGGCGGTTAAAGCCGAAGCCGCAAAGGACGGCGGCGACACGGACGACGCAACCGAAAAGCTTATAACAAAAAAATCACTTGAGCTGTGCGATATGATTCACGGCTACGACTTCGCAAAAATTCTTGTAATGTATTATCGAGCTTTCGTTAACGATGATATTGAGCTTCGCGGCAAAATATTAAAGTTGTTCAAGGGCGAATATAATCTCAAAAGCGAAGTAAAAGCGGAGCTTGGCGTCAACATTATGATAAACGATGACGACTGGTATGATTATATAAAGCTGTTTTCCGCTTTCTTTTATTCGGCGGGCTACACGGGATTTGTCATACTTATTGACGAGCTTGTCAATATCTATAAAATTCCGCAGACCGTGACACGCCAGTCAAACTACGAAAAAATTCTTACCATGTATAATGATGTTCTTCAGGGCAAGGCACAGCGCCTCGGCATTATAATGTCCGGCACGGTACAGTGTGTTGAGGACACAAGACGCGGTGTTTACAGTTATGAAGCACTGCGTTCACGCCTTGCCGAAGGGCGTTTTTCGAATGAAAATGTCCGTGATATGTTGGCTCCTGTCATAAAGCTTGTGCCGCTTACCCCCGAAGAGCTGCTTATATTGAGTGAAAAGCTGAGTGAAATACACGCCGTTCTGTTTAACTACACTCCCAAATTGACACGTGACGATCTTGAATTTTTCATCCGAGCGGAGTTTGGCAGAGTGGGTGCCGAGACGCATATAACCCCAAGAGAAGTAATAAGAGATTTAATAGAGCTTCTTGATATTCTGATGCAGAAGCCCGATATGAACATTAAGGATATTCTGTCCGACGGTGAATT
Organism: bacterium; assembly: GCA_963625735.1. Classification (GTDB taxonomy): domain Bacteria; phylum Bacillota; class Clostridia; order Oscillospirales; family Acutalibacteraceae; genus RUG806. Next base: position 8,621 of record CAVFUV010000050.1, on the reverse strand, counting down.
TCAGCTGTCAGGCGTTGACGGCACAACGGACGGCGATGACGACCTTTTTGCCGAATTTGATGTCTGACGGAGGATATTATGGAGGTTTTTGACCGATACGCACCGTTCATAAAAGATTTTATCTACCAGAACAGATGGGAAAATCTTCGTGCCGTTCAGCTGGCGGCGGGCGATGCGATTTTTAATACGGACGACAATGTCTTGCTGTGCGCGTCCACTGCGTCGGGCAAGACGGAAGCGGCGTTTTTTCCGATTCTGACGGAGCTTTACGAAAATCCGCCGATTTCTGTCGGGGCACTCTATATCGCTCCGCTGAAGGCTCTTATAAACGATCAGTTTTACCGTCTTGACGATTTATGCCGGGAGGCGGATATCCCGGTGTGGCACTGGCACGGGGACGTGTCGCAGTCGCATAAAACGAAACTGCTTAAAAATCCGTCGGGCATTCTGCAGATTACCCCGGAGTCGCTGGAAGCGCTGCTGATGCATAAGCATATGTATATTCCTAAGCTTTTCTGCGATTTAAGATATGTTGTGATTGATGAAATTCACTCGCTCATGCGTGCGCAGAGGGGCGGTCAGACCATGTGTCTTATTGAACGGCTGTCGAGGCTCTCGGGTTCTTCCCCGAGGAGAATAGGGCTGTCTGCCACAATCGGCGACCCCGAAAAAGCGGGAGAATTTCTGGCAATGGGCTCGGGACGCAATACGTTTATACCGAAAATTGCCGCCGCACCCGTAAAATGGCGGCTGTCGATGGAGCATTTTTATGTCGCTCCCGAAAACAATCCGACAAAGACCGGCGATGAAAATACCGCTTTGCAGTGTCTTGACACGCCGTCGGATATCGCACCCGAAGGTGCGGACCCCGGGTTTAAGTATATTTTCGAGCATACCAAAAACAAAAAATGTCTTGTGTTTGTAAATTCAAGGGAGGAGTGCGAGGCGGTAACAACAACCCTTCGCCGCTACTGCGAAAAAAATAACGAGCCCGACAGATTTCTTATACATCACGGCAACCTGTCGGCGTCATTCCGAGAAACGGCGGAGGACGCCATGAAGGATGACTCACGTACAGACACTACCGTTACAACCGCAACGCTTGAGCTCGGAATTGACATAGGCAGGCTTGAACGGGCTTTTCAGGTTGACGCACCCTTTACCGTGTCGTCGTTTCTGCAGAGAATGGGCAGAACGGGCCGCCGTGGTCTGCCGCCTGAAATGTGGTTTGTGATAAGAGAGGACGAGCCGGAGATGCGTGCGATGCTGCCCGACACCGTGCCGTGGAAGCTTTTGCAGGGAATAGTGCTCGTGCAGCTTTACCGTGAAGAAAAATGGGTCGAGCCGCCGTCGGACTCCGGGTATCCGTACAGCCTTCTGTATCATCAGACAATGGCGACACTGGCGTCATCGGGTGAAATGACCGCAAGGGAGCTTGCGAAAAAGGTTCTCACTTTGGGGTATTTCAAAAATATCTCGATTGACGATTTTGGAATTCTGTTAAAGCATCTCATAAAAATCGGGCATATCGAAAAAACGGACGAGGGCGGACTTATTGTCGGAATCAAGGGCGAGAGGATTATAAACAGCTTTAAGTTCTATGCGGTATTTCAGGAGAATGAGGAATTTACCGTGAGAAATGATTCGCACGAGCTCGGTACGGTTGTAATGCCGCCGCCCGCCGGGGAGAAGCTCGCAATCGCGGGCAAGGTGTGGACGGTGCTTGACATTGACCGCAAACGGCACTTGGTGTATGTCGAACCCGTAAAAGGACAGGTGCCGGCTTATTTCGGGCAGTGCCCCGGTGCGGTTGATACAAGGGTGCTTGAAAGAATGAAGCGGGCACTCAGTGAAGACACGGTGTATCCGTATCTTATGGAAAACGCCGTCGCAAGACTTAAAAAAGCGCGTGATGTGGCGTTCCGTGCAGGCATAACGGAGCATTCGCTTGTAAATCTCGGCGGTGACATGTGGTGTCTGTTCCCGTGGCTCGGTTCATATGCGTTTTTGGCTCTTGAGAGATTTATTAAAACCGCGTGTGCCGAGCGGCTCGGAATAAGGGGCTTAAGTCCGTGCAGACCGTATTATATTCAGTTTAAGATGAAGGCCGATGCCGATGAATTTTTCAGAGTGCTCAGGGATGAAGCACGGCGTTTTAGCGACCCCATGACGCTTGTATATAAAAATGAAGTTCCTCTGTTTGAAAAGTATGACGAATTTGTGCCGGAAGAGCTGGTGAGGAAGGGTTTTGCACTCGGGGTGCTGGATACGGGTAGGATGCTTGAACGAGTTCAGGCGATTAGCAATTAGCAATGAGGGACCGGTGGTCAGGGGTCAGGGGCCGGTTAACTCGGAAGACACTGCGTGTCTTGGATTTATATGGCTTCGCAAGATGTGAGTTTGAAATTTTGAATTTGGCTTTGCAAAAGGCGTAGCTTTATAATTCAAGTCCGCAGGACTTCCTTTATTCCCCGGCCCCTGACCCCCGGTCCCCGGCCCCTTGCATAATGGTCAAATGGGTAAGCCGCACTGTATTTTATGTGCCTGTGCTGCGGGCGGAAAAGGCTCGGATTTGACATTTCAGCTCGCTTGTTGTATACTGTGGTGGAATTTAAAAAAACGCCTTGTTCGGCGGGAAAGCAAGATATCGAATGAAAGCTGAAAATTCAAAAAAGAAAAAGATATTAAAAGTGATTTTCTTCGCTATACTCATAATCGTTGTGTTTGTTCTGTCATACAGTGTCGCCTATAAAGAGGAAGCCGAGGATATTTCCGAAAGCAAGGCGGCTGTGGCAGAGGACAGTGTGCTTGAAGCAGAGGCGGAAAGTGCGGAAGCGGTGACGGTTGATGCCGAAGAAATTCCCGAATTTGACGCGGGTGATGCTCTGCCCGAAGCGACGGTTGTCGATATGCCGTCGGATGACACATGGAGTCTTATTCTTCTTAACAGATATTATAAGATTAACGAGTCATATGAGCCGCATCTGACCGAATATATTGAAGGTACGGGCATTTATCTGCATGAAAATGTTGTTAACAGTTTCCTTGAAATGTACAATGCCGCAGGTGCCGCAGGGATTACGCTTACTCCAATCGCGGGGTATGAGAGCAGCAGTCGTGAGCAGCGTAATTTTGAAAAGCAGGTTCAGAAATTCGTGGACGCGGGCGAGACAACATCAAAGGCACAGGCTCTTGCGGCGTATACCGTTTCGCCTGTCGGGTGCAGTGATCACAGCTGCGGTCTTGCGGTTGACATAGGCGAAAAGGACGCGGATTTTGCCGAGACTGCCGCATATAAATGGCTTCAGGAAAATGCGGCGAACTACGGCTTTATCGAGCGTTATACAGAAGACAAAGAGAGCATAACAAAGGTCAAGGCCGCCCCGTGGCACTGGCGTTATGTCGGTGTGACAGCCGCTAAGGATATGGTTTCAAAGGGAGTCTGCCTTGAGGAGTATGTGGGGAAGGTCAATTAGCAATGAATCAGTGGTCAGTATCCGGTGACCAGTATCCAGTGGTCGGTATCCCGTTTTTCGGTAGATAGCGTTACTCTAATCATTGCCTATTGACAAATACATAAAAAACAAAGGGACTGTATATTAAAATGCATTCCTTTAAAATTTGTTGTACGCTTCACAGTTGCGAGTTATATTGACCACTGGCCACCGGATACTGACCACTGGCCACTGAAATTTATTTCAGATTATCATCATAATGCGCTCTTTCGCCGCCGATGAATTTCGGACGTGTGCGGGCGGCGGCTACAAGTGCGGAACCGATACGGTTGTTTTTAAGGCGAACGGGTATTGCGACCTCTTTAAGGTGCATGCCTATCATCGTAAGACCGATGTCAAGTCCGGCGTCCGCTTTTATATGCTCAAGCGCGACGGGGTCTTTGAGTGCGTGATAGCACGCCGTGGCAAACGAGCCGCCGGCTTTCGGGAAGGGAACGACATTTACAACGTATGCGTCCTTTGCCGCTTCACGCTCGGTTATGATTGCACGGTTAAGATGTTCACAGCACTGTGCCGCAATAAATACTCCGCTTTCGTCGCATGCTTTCTTTATGCCTTCAAAAAGTGCTTCGGCGGTTTCGGGGCTCGAAAAAGTGCCTATCTTTTCACCCAGAATTTCGCTTGTCGAACAGCCGACAACAAGTGTCTGACCTGCTTTAAGCTTCGCGATTTCAATAATTTCTTTCGCGGAATTATATCCCTGTTCTTTTATTTCATTAAGCTCCATAACAATGCTCCTTTCAGCTTTGCTATTATGATACTATTATATCACAATTCCCGCCTTGCGTTATATATAAATTTATGATAATATGTATGAAGAAATCTCAAATGAGGAATTTATCATGAAAAACGATGCGCTTGACATAATAAAACACGCCATTGCCGCCGCAGATCCGTTTGATGCCACAAAAGCGATTCTTGAAAAGCTAAAAGCGGAACTGACCGTAAATCCGGTAATAATAAGTGTCGGCAAGGCAGCCGTGCCTATGGCTTACGCAGCCGAGGTTGTTTTTGACGGAATAAAGCAGGGGCTTCTTGTTACAAAGTATAACCATATCGGTGAATATAAATCGGATGCATTTGAAATGATTGAGGCGGCACACCCCGTGAGTGACAATAACAGTATTTCTGCCGCCGAACGCGCACTCGAAATTGCCGATAACCTGACCGAAGAAGATGTGCTGATTGTTCTTCTGTCAGGCGGGGGCAGTGCTCTTATGGAAAAAAGCATTGTGTCGCCCGACATACAGCGTGACATAACAAAAAAGCTCCTTGCGAGGGGAGCGGAAATTAACGAGATAAACGCAGTCAGACGCAGAATTTCACTCATAAAGGGCGGTCGGCTTGCCGCCAAGGCATACCCCGCAAGGGTGATTACAGTAGCGCTGTCGGATGTGCTTAATAATGACAAGAGTGTTATTGCGTCCGGAATTACGGTAAAAGAACCGCTGTCGGTTGATGAATTTAATGCGATTGCGGAAAAATATCTGCCCGAGTATATGAAGCTTTTTGCCGATATCATAAAAACCGATGCCGAGCTTTTGATAAATGACGGCGGATATTATTTTGCCGGGGATATAAATTCTCTGTGTGATGATGCCGAAAAGCGTGCCGGGGAACTTGGATATAACATTGCGGATACATGCCGTTGTCTGACGGGTGAAGCGAGTGATACCGCCGCTCGGCTTATTGATAACGCTCTGAGAAAGCACGGCAAAAACGCATTTATCTACGGCGGAGAGACTACCGTTACTCTTCACGGTGACGGTCTCGGCGGACGCAATCAGGAAATGGCACTTGCCGCCGCAATCAGACTTAAAGATATTGACAATATTGTGTTTGCTTCAGTCGGCTCGGACGGTACCGACGGCCCTACCGACGCCGCAGGGGCAGTTGCGGACGGTAAAACGTATTCGCGGATGGTGTCCGCAGGGAAAAATCCCGAAAAGGAGCTTGAAAATAACAATTCGTATTACGCACTGAAAAGTGCGGGGGCGTTGGTCGTGACGGGACCGACGGGGACGAATGTTAATGATCTGACGGTAATACTGGCAATTAGCAATGAGGGGCCAGTGGTCAGGGGCCAGGGGCCAGTTAACTCGGAAGACACTGCGTGCCTTGGATTGTAAAGCTTCGCAGATTGTGAGTGAAAAGAAAAAATAAGCGGGCAGGGGAGTGTGGGCTCCTCTGTCCGCTTTGTGATTGGTTATTTGAAATATTTTACTCTCTTGTAACTTTCAGCACGCAGTCCGCTACCCTCTGCTGCCAGTCGAGAACATCATATTTATCGTATTTTTCCGGTGCGCTCTTAAGTGCCTTTAAAAGCTTTGCGCCGTTCATAAGACCGTTTATTATCTCAAAGAAATATTTCGGATTTTTCATTCCGCGTCTGAATTTGCCTGAAAGGGACGCTATATTCGTGTTTCTGCCCGCACCCGATAAGTCGGACGCCTGAATAACTTCATTCTTAAACAGAAAATCGACACCCTCAGCGGGGAGATTTAAAAGCGAATTTTTAAGGCTTTCGTTCTTTGCCGTGTCTCCGCCGTAAAGACGCTGAAAATCACGGTTATACGCCCAGAGTGACACCGCATCCGCTCGCCCTGTTCTGTTTATCGTGTCGGCAAGCAGTCCGCCTGCTGATATGGACAGGTCAATGCCCATTCCGTTCATAGGCGTGGTCATAAACGCGCTGTCGCCCACAGCCGCATAACCGTCCGCAATCATGAGCGCCAGCGGTCGCCTTACGGGGATTATACCGTAATTTCCTCCGTGCAATATCTTGTCACCCGTCCACGGATGTGTGCTTCTGAAATTGTCTATATGCTTTTTAAGTTCGTCCTTTTTAAGCGGATCTATTCTGCCGATAAGAATGTCGACACTGTCGGAATTTGTACAGCACCACGAAAGTCCCTGTTCGCCCGCGTGGCATAAATATACTTCAAACGGAACCTCCGGTTCTGCCGTGGGGTCTTTTTTGTCGTAATAAGCCCGATATGCGTAGAATACATCGCCTCGATCGGGCTCTTTCTCTATGCCGAAACGTGAAGGCAGATTCATTCTGACAGGGGAGAATGCTCCGGCGGCATCTATTACCATGTCGCCAAAAATTTCTTCGTCTGCCGTTTTTATTCCGACAACGGCATTTTCTTTAACCACAACGCCGGTAATCTCGGTATCGAAAACGAATTTTACGCCGTTTTTCTCGGCATTGTGCAAAAGCCGCTCTATGAGAGCCTTACGCCACATTATTTTTTGACGGTTTTCGTCTGTGTAATTGATAACAACTCTTGAATTGTAATCGGGGGACACAAACGCGCAGTCACCTCTGTAACGCCACTCGTCGTCATTTAATTCGGTGACATCGGTCTCCTTTAACAGAAGGTCAAACGTGAATCTGTCTTCCCAGTCGTGACCGAGCCTGTCCCGTGACAGCTTTTCATACACCGTAACACTGTGCCCGGCCTTTGCAAGCCTTGCGCCCGCAACCAGCCCGCCGTGCCCTGCCCCGGCAATAATAATGTTCATAAATCCCTCTCCTCTTAAAACGGTTATGATAATGCGATGCCATACAATCCAAGTCCAAATGACCCGAAATTCATGTAACGATAAAGCCACATATGCCCGGGAAACTCACCTTTTGCGAAGCGACTCCACACTCCACTCTCCACACTCCACTCTCCACAGGGGGCGAAGCCATACAATCCAAGACACGCAGTGTCTTCCTTATTAACCGGCCCCCGGCCCCTGACACCCGGTCCCTCATTGCTAATTGCTGATTTTATCTCACACATTAAATCTGAATAATACTATGTCTCCATCCTGCATAACATACTCCTTGCCCTCGCTTCTGACAAGCCCCTTTTCTTTCGCGGCGGTCATTGAACCGTTCGCCATAAGCTCGTCAAAGGAAATAACCTCGGCACGGATGAAGCCTCTTTCAAAGTCGGAGTGGATTTTGCCTGCCGCCTGCGGTGCTTTTGTGCCCTTTTTGATTGTCCATGCTCTGACCTCGGGTTCGCCCGCGGTAAGGTAGCTCATAAGCCCCAGAAGGTCATAGCTCTTCTGAATAAGCGTGTCAAGACCTGCCTGACCTATGCCCATTTCCTGTAAGAAGTCCGCCTTTTCGTCTGCGGGAAGCTCGGCAATCTGCGCTTCAAGCTCCGCACAGATGGGAAGCACCTCACTGCCTTCGGCATCGGCAATTTTCTTTACCGCCATATAATATCTGTTGTCTTCGATATTCCCGGTAAAGTCGTCTTCGCTCATGTTGCACGCATATATAACGGGCTTGGAAGAGAGCAGTGCCACACTCGACAGAAGTGTACGCTCTTCATCTGTCATCTCGACGGCTCTTGCCGATACGCCGTTGTCAAGCTCCGCTCTTACACGGTTGAAAAACTCAACATCGGGAGCAAGGCTCTTGTCGCCCTTCATCGCCTTTGTGTCACGGTCGATACGACGCTGAAGCACCTCGACATCCGACAGAATAAGCTCAATGTTAATGGTCTCAATATCTCTTGCGGGGTCAACTGAGCCGTCAACATGTGTAATATCATCGTTGTCAAAGCAACGGACGACATGAACAATTGCATCCGTCTCTCTTATGTTCGACAGAAACTTGTTGCCGAGACCCTCGCCCTTTGAAGCACCCTTTACAAGACCCGCAATGTCAACAAACTCGATTGTCGCGGGAGTGATTTTCTTGGGATTGTACATTTTTGCCAGTGCGTCAAGACGCTTATCGGGAACGGGTACAACACCCACGTTCGGTTCGATTGTGCAGAACGGATAATTCGCCGCCTGTGCGCCTGCGTTTGTAAGTGCGTTGAAAAGCGTGCTCTTGCCGACATTCGGAAGACCTACTATACCTAACTTCATTATAAAAAACCTCTTTTAATTATATGTAGCTGTATTATACACGCTTCGCCGCCAAAAATCAACACAATTAGAGAACAGTATTCAGTGGTCAGTTGCCGGTGAAGGAAGCGGATAAGCTTAGTTTAAAAAGCCTTGTTGAGTGTGGAGTGTGGCGTTTTCCGAAATTGTCAATTATTATAGTAAACGACATAAGTAATGGCACTAAGCCTATAAAAATGTGTGTCT
>CAVFUV010000049.1:0-12055 GCA_963625735.1 bacterium | reverse complement strand
GTCGCTACGCCAAAAATCATTCACCGGATGATTTTTGTCTGCGACATTATGCATTCTTAATTCTTAATTCTACATTATTAATGAATTTGACTTTTATGTTGCCGAATTGTTACAAAAAATTAACATTTTACACACCGTCTGTTAATATTCACAAACAGACGGCTTTTTTTTCGTAAGTTTTGTATATTTCTTTTACGGATAAACAAGAGTATAATATACTGTGTAAAAATACTTGGGGCTTTTGTCACGCAAAATTATAAATACGGCGTTTGTTCAATTCCCTTTTGCATTGTATTTTTGATTTTGAGGCAGACGGCTCCGAAAAAAAGGAGAACCCGGCAATGAAGAAAACATTAAAGAGTACATTATCCGTCTTTATGGCGGCTCTTATGATACTCTCATCCATCGCAATTGTTTTCGCTGCGATAACAGAAATTACTCCTTCCGGTTCAATTACATTCTATGTACCCGAAGGCGTATATCTCACACCCAGCGACAACGGCTCAACAACAAATACCGCCGCGCAGTATTATATGAATAACAATAATGCAAGCGGTGCGTACACACAATCGGCAACCGAAACCACAGGCCGTATTTATTTTAATTCGGCAAATGCCACAAGTGTCAGCATAACATATTCGTTCGGCACAACGGGCACTGTTTCGGGCACGCTGTCATCAAGCTCCGGCAAGCTTAGCGAAGAAATCAAAATAAGCGCCGGCAACACAAATCAGCTGCTGACATGGACAGCGACATATAAGTGCAGAGACGGCGCGACACGTGTTGCCACGGCTCATACATATATCTATGTGCCGAATAAGTATCCCACGGGTGTAGGGTATGATGTTAAGTCGGACGGCAAAAGCGGCGACTGTTATGTCGGCGGTCTTCAGGTGCTTTGGGGCGCGAATCTTTCCGGAACCGGCTCATACGGTGTTTATGATGCCGCTAAGTTAAACGGCTCCGGTCTTACGACAGCAGATAACCAGCAGCCTACAAATTCCGGTCATATCAGCACCAACTACAACCCGAAGTATACAAATTATGCTCATGCGACGGCAGAAAGTACAAACTCCGCGAGTCCTACAAGTGAAACCGCGCCTGTGGCATATTACTATGTTGACAGCTCACGTTTTTCAAACACCAATCAGGTGCCCAACTTCCGTTACGGTCTTACAATGACGGATGATGAAAATACTGTTAACACCGGTCTTATACTAAAACTTGAAAACTCGACCGGTACATCGGTTTTTGCTACATATGTCGACCAGAACCCCGCAAGTGACATAAACGATACAAACTGTATTGCCGATACCGAAAAGGTTATTTACAGTTTTTCGGGTTCGGGGACGGTTAAGGGCACTCTTTCACCCAGTATCACAATGAGCAGTATTACAACCAACGGTGCCGCATCGTACAGATTCCATGCGTTCCTGCACGGCAACGGCAAGAAGAGACACGGCGACTGCTATGTCAATGTCTATTCACCCTTTACCGTTTATAATGTCAACAAGGCAACATTAAGAGATTATTATTACAAGACCTGCATAGCAAATTCGTATCAGAATCAGCAGGAGAAGTTTACTTCCTCAACATGGAGCACATATGTAACAAGACTTACGAGTGCGGGTACTGTGCTCGGCAATCCCGCCGCTTCAAGCGCCGAGGTTACAAATGCCTATAATAATCTTAAGACAGCATATGAGGCTTTGACCGTTGAAAAGCATACCGCTTCGGCTCGTTATGTCGCTCTTAATCACCAGGGCACAATCGGCTACGCTGTAAAGGCTCTTGCGACAAACAAGGCGACAAGTGAGTCCATAACCTACACAGGCGCTTCCAACGTTAAATTCGAAAATTCGTTTGACGGCTACAAAATCTACGGCTACAAGGCAAATCAGAGCGATGTTGTCGGCACAACGTCCTATTCGAGCGGTCTGTCCGGCTTTACTACTCTTGATTCAAATTCGCTGACACTGTACAGAGCAGACGGCAACAAGGCGTATACGTTCTATTATATTCCTTACGATTATACGATTAGCCTTAACGCCAACGGCGCGACACAGGGCGGCGACGCGAGCATTATGCTCTCATATGGCGACAACTTCTATAAAGACACCAAGTACATAAACAAGATGAGCGTTGACATGAACAATGTTACCGTTCCTTCAAGAACCGGCTACATTTTCGACGGCTTCTATGACGCAAATACGGGCGGCACGCAGATGATAAGCAGAACCGGCTATCTTACCGCAAACGCATCCGTCACGGCATATACATCAGACACAACATGGTACGCTCACTGGATTCCGATAAGCTACACGATTAACTATATAGGCAACGGCGCCACAAGCGGCACTATGGCACCGTCCGTTCATGAATACGGCACGGCTAAGGGGCTTTCGACGAATGAATATAAGCGTACGGGCTACACGTTCTCCGGCTGGTCGACATCATCGACAGGCTCGGCACTTTATGTCAACGGCAGAAGCGTCCTGAATCTTACCGTTACCGACGGCGACGAAATAGATCTTTATGCGGTATGGACCGTTAATCAGTATAGGATAGTATATGTAGGCAACGGCTCAACAGGCGGCTCGACAGCGACCGCTGTCTGCACATACGGTCAGCCCTTCAAAATTGCTTCAAACGGCTTTGAAAAGACAGGCTATGTTTTCAAGGGCTGGGCAACCGAGGCCGACGGCGCGGTTGTCTATTCGGCAGGTCAGAAAATAGAAGAGAGCCTGACGGAGGAAGCCGGCAGGGTCATTTACCTCTATGCGGTATGGCAGCCCACACAGCACCTTATAAAGTTCGTAAACTATGACGGCGATGTTCTGCAGTCCGCTCTTACGGCTTACGATTCAATGCCGGTTTACGGCGGCGCGACACCCACAAAGCCCTCAACGGCAGAAGAGGACTTCACGTTCGCGGGCTGGTCACCCGAGGTTTCAACGGTAACGGGCGCACAGACATACACAGCACAGTTTACTTCAACTGCCAGAAAGTATACAATCAAGTTCCTTGACGAGGACGGCACTGTTCTTCAGAGCAGCGAAGTTCCCTACGGCACGGTTCCGGCGTTCGAGGGCACAACTCCCGAAAAGGCGGCAACGGCTCAGTATACATACACATTCGCAGGTTGGGACACAACTCCCACAGCCGTAACCGGCAACAAGAACTACAAGGCGACATACAGCAAGGTTACAAATCAGTATGAAATAAAGTTCGTAAACTTCGACGGCACAGAGCTTTATAAAGTAACACTCGACTACGGCTCACGTGTTGTCTATAAGGGCGAGACTCCCACAAGAGACTCCGATGAACAGTATGACTACACATTCAAAAACTGGGACAAGACCATTCTCAACGTAAAGGCCGACACGGTTTACACCGCACAGTTCTATAACACACTCAGAAAATACAACATAACATTCAAAAACTACGACGGCACAACCCTCGCGGTATATAATACCGAGTACGGCACAACGCCCTCCTATGACAAGGGTACACCCACAAAGCCCGAAACGACCGAGAGCGTCTACACCTTCGCGGGATGGGACAAGACGGTTGCCCCCTGCACAGGTGAAGAAGTCTACACTGCGAAATTTACCGAGTCCGCACGTCCCTATAAGATTACATTCGTAAACTACGACGGTACGGTAGTCTATGCGGATGAATTCGACTACGGCTCAACACCCTCCTGCCCCGTAACGCCCACAAAGGCATCAACGGTTGACAAGGAATACACCTTTGCGGGCTGGGGTGAGATTACCGCTGTTGACGGCGAAAAGACCTACTCCGCTTCCTACACCGAGAGCACACGCAAATATAATATCACATTCCTTGACGGCGACTTAAATCCCGTACAGTCAACATATTTCTATTACGGCGACACTCCCGTTTACACAGGTGCGACACCCACTAAGGAAGCAACCGCTCAGTATACATTTACATTTAACGGCAAGTGGGACAAGGAGCTTGCAGCCGTAACGGGCGACGCGGTTTACACCGCGCAGTTTGACGCTGAGCTTAATTCGTATGAAATTAAGTTCCTCAATTATGACGGCACACTGCTTGAAACAAAGAGAGTTGACTACGGTGTGACTCCTTCATATGACAATGCCGAACCCGAAAAGCCGAACGATGAAACATATTCATATGTATTCAAAGGCTGGTCACCCGAGCTTACAGCTGTTACGGGCAATGCGGAATATACGGCACAGTATGAACAGATAAAGCTGTCTTACATTATCAGCTTCGTAAACGATGACGGCACGCTTATAAAGAAGGTGCGTGTATTTGCGGGCGAAAAGCCGGTATACGACGGCGACGAACCCACAAAGGCATCCACAGCCGAATTTGATTACACATTCGCTTGCTGGGACAAGGAATTTGCCGAGGCAGATGAAGCGGCGACATACACCGCGACATATAACGCCATAAGAAGAAGCTATGATATTAAGTTCCTGAACTACGACGGCACTCTTCTTAAGACACAGTCTGTTGAGTACGGCACAGTTCCCGTATACGACGGTGAAACGCCTGTAAAGGGAGGCACTGTTCAGTACGGTTATGTGTTCACGGGCTGGACGGTTGACCCCGTTAAGGTAACAGGTGAGGCTTCATACACGGCGAAATTCGAAGAGGTTATAAACAAATATAAGATTAAGTTTGTTAACTTCGACGGCACGGTTCTTCAGGAGTCCGATGTAAAGTACGGTGATACACCCGCATACACCGGCGACACCCCCGTAAGAGCGGCAACTGCGCAGTATACATACGCATTCGCAGGCTGGACACCCGAAATCGACACGGTTAAGGGCATAGCAACCTACATAGCAAAGTATACAAGCACGGTTAACAGCTACACCGTTAAGTTCGTAAACTACGACGGCACAGAGCTTTACAGCAAAACACTTGACTACGGCTCATATCCGACTTACGGCGGAAAGGTTCCCACACGTGCGGCGGATGACGATTATGTCTACACATTCTCAGGCTGGGACAAGAGCTTTGCGCGCATCACAGCTGACACAATATTCACGACTAAGTATTCGACCATCGCAAACAGCTTTACGGTAAAGTTTGTTGACGAAAACGGCAATACAATTCAGAGCAGGAACTACAAGCTCGGTGAAATGCCCGTATTTGACGGCACACCGACAAAGGACTGCACAGACAAGGTTCATTACACCTTCACAGGCTGGGATAAGGAAATCACAGCGGTAACGGGCTTCACGGCTTATAAGGCCGTATTTGCCGAAGAAGAGCACACTCTTGCTTACAGCGAGACGAGAGAACCCACATGCACCGAAGGCGGCAAGACCGTTTATGTCTGCCCCGACTGCGGATACATGACTGTTGTTGAGACCTCTGCTTCCGGACACAAGCTCGGCGAAACCGTTATAGACGGCAACAGAGCATACAAGGAGTGCTCCGTCTGCGGCGCGCAGGTTGAAGTTGACCTTGATAAAGCACAGTATCAGAACAATCTTTGCAAATACTGCGGCAAGTATCACTATAAGTACATCAGACCCGACTTCGGATGGCTGAGCTGCTTTATCTCAAGACTGTTTGATCTGTTTGCGGAAGTAGCAAAGAAACTCGCGTGAGTTTTGACATTGCGTAATGTTCTGTTCATATAAATGCTTCCCGGTGCGGAAGTCGGTTCGCAACCGAAATGAAGCGTTGCTATCGAAACATGAAGCGTTACCGGTGCAATATGAAGCATAGCGCTGCAATATGAAGCACTCGCTGTCGCTCGCATGAATGATGCGTGTGACATGCGGCAGTGTGAAGGCGTATTTCACAACAGAAGGCAAATTTATAAGAAAAGCGTCCGAAAGGACGCTTTTTTTAGACGAGCGAAGCGAGCAACACCGCAAAAAGTCGGAAGTGACAGTGAGCCGTCGTGAGTGTGTTTACAAACGAACAGGCGAGCCGAGCGTGACTTTTTGTCTGTTGGCTTAGGATTGTCGGACCGCTGCCGCCGGTCCTCATTAGTCGCTACGCCAAAAATCATTCACCGGATGATTTTTGTCTGCGACATTTGCATTCTGCATTAATTGCAGACTGCCGAGTGCCGATTATACAAAAGCCTACCTTTTGCGAAGCTCATATAATCCAAGGCACGCAGTGCCTTCCTTAGTCACTGGCCACTGGCCACCGGATACTGACCACTCATTGCCGATTATACAAAAGCCTACCTTTTGCGAAGCCCATATAATCCAAGGCACGCAGTGCCTTCCTTAGTCACTGGCCACTGGTCACCGGATACTGACCACTCATTGCTAATTGCTAATTTAACACCCCCTTGACTATACACCGATTTTGTATTAATATATCTGTGGGGCAGTGTTAACCACTGTATATAGTAAATTTTGAGGTGTATTATGAAATTATCCAAAAGAGTGCTTTGTGTTCTTCTCGCAATGTCGCTTGCGTGTCTTGCGTCCTGCGGCAAAAGCGAAGAAGAGACCACGACCGAAGAAACAACCGAATATACATATGATTATTCGGACTCGGATTTATCGGGTGAAGTGTCCTCCGACACACCGAGTGATGCTGTGACCGATGCACCCGTCACCGAGACGCGGACCGAGGCACCGACAGCCGCTCCGACCGAAGCCGCAACTGCTGCTCCGACCGCTGACGCAACCGAAGCCGCCACACAGAAGCAAAGCACGAATACTTCAACCGATTATTCAAGCTATACCAAAGCACAGATTCTCAACACGCTTAAAACCGCAGTGAACAAAACAAAGGCGTACACCGGTGATATTACCGTTCATCATAAGGAATCATTCACGGATTTCAATGTGTCAAATGTTTCTCCGGGCGGTGCACTTGCCGAACAGGCATTCAGCTTTATAAAAGGGCTTGTCATTAAGCCTTCCGAAGAAGACTATAAGTTTTCGGGCGGCACCGCAACAACATCTGAAGGGGAGACCACACAGCTTCTTCTTCCTAAAGACGCACAGTTTACTCTCGGTGAAGAAGGCGTAAAATCCGCAACAATCGAACGCAAAAACAATCTTACGCATATAGTGCTTACACTCAATTCCGAGCAGGTGACATCATTAAGCGAAAAGCCGAAGTATAATTCATCGGCTATCGGTTATCTTGATCTGAACGGCTCATTCAGCAAGATGAAAATAACCTCCATTACCATCAAGTATCCGGGTTCTGTAATAGAAGCCTATATTCGTGATGACGGTTATGTTTCATCCGCTACCTATACCATCAACCTTGACTGCCACGGCGAAGCGTCCTTCGGTGTCTTAAGCGGCAAAGCCGATTTCGGCGGAGCACAGACAGAAGTCTGGACGGTTAAATGGCAAAGCTGAGAGCTTTGTTGGCAGTCAGCAAAAATATAAGGGGTCGGGTGTCAGGGGCCGGGGACCGGGGTTATAAAGAATTGCACCTTGTGTCTCGGATTATACCTTAGCGATAAGGTTATTGTCTGAAAAAAGGGCAAGCCGGGCAAGTGAGAAGCAAACTTTATCTCACAAAAAAAGATTGCCCATCAAGAATACAACAAAAAAACGGACAGAGGACTCTTAAATCCCCTGCCCGTTAATTTTATTGTCAAAGCCGATAATTTGCGGAGCCATATAATCCAAGGCACGCAGTGCCTTCCTTTTTTTACCCCGGTCCCCGGTCCCTGACACCCGGTCCCTTTTTCCATTGCTAACTGCTAATTGCTAATTTACTCCGCGATTCCCTCCAGAAAATTCGTCTCCGCAACGCTTCCGTCCTTCTTGACTCTGAACGTTTTGATTTGGTTGTGACCGAACTCGGCCGTGAAATCAACGCCGAAGCACTCGCATGTGATATGTGCCGTTGTGTCAATTCCTCTCGTCTCATAAAAACGCATGATAAGCTCTTCCGAGCCGTCCTCGCACAGCTTGAACGCCGTCATGATGACATTGTCCCTGTCAACACTCAGATAGCTCTTTTTCTGCGGCAGTGTGCCCTTATGGAAGCTCATCGGCACGGTCACCGGGCGAATGTTGAATTTGACAGCCTCATTTTCAATGTCGCTTGTCTCCGCTTCGCCTTCGCAGGTGTAAACGCCGTACTCAAATCTCTGTATGCCTTCATCCGTAAAGTTGAAGTTTGCCGCCGGACGGTCGGAGTAGTGATCGGCAGAAATAACGTTTCTTATAACCGTAAGTCTTAAGTCGTTGTCGGGGCAGTCATATGAATATTTTGAGTCATTGACAAGTGCCAGAGTGTGTCTGCCGTTGTCTGTGAATGTTATCGCACCCCACTTGCCCGCAGGCTCTTCCTCGCCGTTTGTCGGACGCTTTATAAACGCCCCGGGGATTTCATATGTGTTTATAAGCTCCGTGCCCTTTATGGGGAAGCTCATTTTAAGCAGTGTAAAATTCTCCGTCCACAGAGCTTTGCACTTTACTCTCAGGGTCTTCTGCCCCTCGGCTAAAATAAAGTCCTGAGTAAGATACGAGTTGCCGAACGTGTGCTTTGTGCGGATAACCGCTCTTACGCCGCCGTCTTCAACAAGCTCAATATTTTCGAGAGCCATTTCGCCTGCCTTTTTGTGGAAGGTGAAAACATTGTGTGCCCATGTGTCCGTCTCGCTGTCGCTTATGACAGTCGGAACGGCAATCGGCTTTTCGGGGGAGGCGTAGTCGATGCCCGAATTTTTGTCAAGCAGTGATATAATCGTGCCCGTGTGCTCATCGAACGATACTTTAAGATTCGCGTTCTCCATTGTGTATCCGTGTGCCTTTATCTCGGTGTTCGGTGTGCACATTTTTTCTCCGCACCGTGTCAGCCGGAATGTTGCGTAGCCCAGAGCCGGCACGTGTGCCATAAACACGGTATCAAGGTGAGAGTCGTTTGAACGGGACGAACGGACATTGGAGAATGTAACATTCTCGCCCTTGTCATTCTTTACTTCACTGCTCGGATACAGCACTCTCACAGGAACATTTACGTCAAATGACAGCGGATTAAACACCGCAACGGGACGCGGAAAATCAACATCCGCATTATATCTGACCTCGCTTACGGGGTCGCTTACGCCGTCAATCCATGTGTCAATTCGTCTTGTAATGCGAAGAAACGCTTCATTCTGTATTCTGTCCGAAATCGTCAGCGCGTGTCCCATGGAGGCGTTTACGTCGTCGTACGCTTCCGAGATGGAACAGCCGCAGAGAATATCGTGGAACTGATTGAAGCAGACGTCTCTCCACGCTTCTTTCAGACATTTTGTCCTCGGCTTCATGCCGGCGGTTTTTGCGGAAACCGTGTTGAACGCTTCGGATGCGTAAAGTGCGTTTTCAAGTGTTCTGTTCAGTTTCTTGACCATGCTTGTGGCGGAGTAACAGCCGCTCGCGTGGTGCTGAAGGTCATCTGTCCATGTCGGCAGGTCTATTTTTTCGAGAGCAAGCTCCTCAAAGTATGCGTCGGGGCTTGAGAACTTAAGCTCATGATAGCCTTCCTTGTGCATGCGGCTCATAAGATATTCTATGTTGCCTCTTGTAGGGCCGCCGCCGTGGTTGCCGACACCGTAGAAGAACATGAAACCGCTGTCGGTCTCCTTCATCAGCTCCTCGGTTGTGTCGAGATTGCGGTTAGTGTTTTTCTCGCCGTTTGTGCCGTAGCCGATTGTATGATGAATTTTGAAGGTCGGGATTTTTGTTCCGTCACGGCTCTCCCACATGAAAATATTGGGTATATTGGGGTTCTCGTGTGCTCCGGGACGCATCATAACATACGCCGTCATGCCGCCCTGCTTTATAAGCTGAGGCAGCATTCCGCTGTGACCGAACGAGTCGACATTGTATGCCGTCCGGCAGATTCTGCCGAACTTTTCATAATAGTAAAGCTGTGAATAAAGTGCCTGACGCGCGAAGCTCTCGCCCGAAGGAATGTTGCAGTCGGGCTGAACCCACCAGCCGTTGACGGGAACCCAGCGTCCCTCATGCACTTTCTCGACAATCTCGGCGAACATATCGGGGTCTATTTCCTCAACCCACTTATAATATGATGCCGACGAGCACGTGAACACAAAATCGGGGTATTCGTTAAGTCTGTCCAAAGCACTTCTGAAGGTCTGCAGAACCTCTCCGCAGCCCTCCTGCCAACGCCACAGCCATATGGGGTCAAGATGCGCATTGCCTATAAGGTGTATTTTTGATTTTTCTGACATAATATTTTCCTCTCCCGCATCCGCTTTCCGCAGACGCTCTTAACACTATTTTAAACAACTCACAAATAATATACAATACATAATAATATAAAATTTTAATCATACAATTTGTTTATTTTGCTAATTCTCATACAAAAAAAGAGTGTCGGAATCGGCACTCTAAGCAATTAACAATTGCGGAAGTTCTCAGGACTTTCTTTTAACTCCGGCCCCGGCCCCCGGTCCCCGGCCCCCGGTCCCCGGCCCCCGACCCCTACGCCGGTCACTGAATACTTCCTCGTTTACTTTTTATTAGACCACGTCGACGGCGACAGCGTTATAAGTATCGGGAAAATTTCAAGTCTGCCGAGCAGCATCGCAATCGACAGTATAACAGTCGAAAACTGCGAATAAATCGAGAAATTCTGTGTCGGACCTACCTTCGCAAGTCCCGGACCTATGTTATTAAAGCACGATGCAAGCGCCGTGAAATTTGTCTCAAAATCAAATCCGTCTATGCTTATCATAAGCAGAATCGCAAAGAAGCATATGGCGTAAATGCCTATATAGCTCATGGTGTTCGCAATTGTCGACTCGTCAAGCACCTTGCCCTCAAGCCGAAGCACACGCACGTTTCTCGGGTGAAGCATTCTGTTAAATTCTCTGCGGACGGTCTTGAACATTATCATAATTCTCGATACCTTTATGCCGCCGCCGGTTGAGCCTGCCGACGCGCCTATAAACATAAGAATTACAAGAATTGTTTTCGAGAATGTCGGCCACAGATCAAAGTCAGTTGTGGTGTAGCCCGTTGTCGTGATGACCGATGCCACCTGAAACGCCGACTGACGGATTGTTTCGCTTACTGTTGTATATGTTCCGTGAATATTCACCGCAATTGCCGCTGTGGAAGCCGCAATAATGGCGAGATACGTCCACATTTCCGAGCTCTTAAGCGCCGTGCGGGTACGCTTCGCGAGAATAAGATAATATACATTGAAGTTTATGCCGAACAGTATCATAAATATCGTTATAACCCACTGTATATAGGGGCTGTAACCGGCAATGGAGTCGGCTTTTATTCCGAAACCGCCCGTGCCCGCAGTGCCGAACGCATGCAGAACAGACTCGAACAGCGGCATTCCGCCCAATTTAAGCAGAACGATAAGCACTATTGTCATCGCTATATATATAATGTATAAAAGTCTTGATGTGTCCTTGGCTCTCGGAACCAGCTTGCCGACAATCGGACCGGGCATTTCCGCACGCATAATGTGCAGAGAACGGTCGGATATGTTCGCGAACATCATAACGAAAACAAGCACGCCCATGCCGCCTATCCAGTGCGTAAAGCTTCGCCAGAACAGCAGACTCTTGCTCATTGATTCAATGTCCGGCACAATCGACGCGCCCGTTGTCGAAAAGCCGCTTACCGTTTCAAAAAACGCGTCTGTATAAAGCGGAATTTCACCCGACAGATAAAAGGGGAGCGCGCCTATAAGCGACGTGACAAGCCACGCCAGCGCCACGATCGCAAAGCCCTCTTTTGCGTAGATGTCCTTGTTTTCGGTCTTGAATATCACACTCAGAAGCAGCCCGAGCGTAATTGACACGGCAATTGTTATTCCAAACGATTTTACTGCCGTCTCTTTGTAATAAAGTGCGCATGCCGTCGGCAAAAGCAGAAGTACGGATACCGCTATCAGAATTCTGCCGACTGACCAAAACACCATTTTACGGTTCATAAAATTATCCTCCGAAAAAAGTTATCTCAATATATCCGAAAGCTCCGTAAGACGCATCTCGTCCGCGATGACAATAACTCTGTCGTTTTCTTTGATTTCGTCGTCGCCCGTCGGAATGATAACTCTTTTGGCTCTGACTGTGCCGCCG
>CAVFUV010000048.1:0-12077 GCA_963625735.1 bacterium | reverse complement strand
CTGTTATAATCATCGGCATAATCGACGAGCCTATCCCTCGAAGAGCACCCGTTATAACGTCCATCACGCCGCACAGAAAGTAGGTAAGGCAGATATATTTAAGGCGAACCTTGCCCCACATTATGGCTTCCGCCGAGTCCGTGATATAAATTCTTAAGAGTGTGTCACCTGCGAGATACGCTCCGACACCCGTCACAACACCGACAAGCGTTACGCTTAAAAGGCAGGCGGCAAGGATTTTGTCTATTCGTTTGTGAAGTCCCGCGCCGTGATTCTGTCCGGTGAAGTTAAGCGAGGTCTGACTGAAGGAGTTCATCGCAGTGTAAACGAAGCCCTCTATATTCTGCGAGGACGCGTTGCCCGACATTACAACCGACCCGAAGGAGTTTACGGACGACTGAATAAGCACGTTTGAAATAGAGAAAAGCGAGCCCTGTATTCCCGCGGGTACACCGAAGCGGATAATCTGCATCAGCTCCGTTTTGTATATTCGCATATCCTTGAACGAGAATTTTATGTAGTCCGTCCTGCGTATGAGCGTTATAAGCACCAGAACCGCCGCCACAGCCTGAGACACGGAAGTCGCAATCGCAACGCCGGCAACATCCATATGAAAACATATGACGAAAATCAGATTGAGTATGACATTCAGAACACCCGCCGCAGTCAGGAAATAAAGCGGAGACTTCGTGTCGCCGACAGCTCTTAAGATTGCCGAGCCGAAGTTATATACCATACTGCCCGTCATGCCGTAGAAATATATACGCATGTATGTTGTCGACAGTCCTATGACATCATCGGGAGTGTCCATCCACATCAGAAATTTTTCGGCAAAAACGGCACCGAAAACGGTTAACACTATTCCCGAAATAAACGACGCGGGAATTGCGGTATGGACTATTCTGTGGAGCTTTTTGGGATTGTTTGCGCCTGCCGCCTGAGCGACACACACGCCGACACCGAGCGAAAGCCCGATAAACAGATTGACTATCAGGTTTGTTATTGAGCCCGTGGCACCGACAGCGGCAACGGATATGCTGCCCCCGCCTGCACGACCGACAACTATAAGGTCGGCGGCATTAAATAAAAGCTGCAGAATTCCCGTTGCGATAATGGGAAGCGTATACAGCCAGATGTTTTTCATTATCGGGCCGCGCGTCATGGCGGCGGAATCTATTTTCATACTGAAAACCCCGTTTATAATTAGCAATGAGCAATGAGATGATAAAGTGGCCAGTGGTCAGTGGCCAGTGACCGGTGAACAAGGAAAACGCTACGCGTTTTGGATTATATAGCTTCGCAAACCGCAGAGCTTTCAATAACAATTAAGTCTAATGTCTGCGTAGCTGATATAAAATAAGTCCGCAGGACTTCCGACATTGTTAATTGTTAATTGTTAATTGTTAATTGACAATGCCACTGCTCCTTGCTCCTTTTAATTATATATTTGCCCTGTCTTCTTGTCAACAATTTTTCCGCCCTTCCCGAGGCTTGACAGACTGTGCTATAATAGCATTCGGGCAGTTTGTCCGATGTCACGGGCAGAAAAACAGCCGATGTCGGGTAAAAACAGACTGTCAAATATTTTCCGAAAGGACGAAACAAAATGAAGAACACAAAGCTCATCGCACTCATTGCGATGCTTCTGGCGGCTATTCTTTGCTTCGGTTCATGCGGTACGGCTGAGGAGCCCACTTCACCCGCAACACCCGACACCGAAGCGGCAGTCGTGACAGAAGAGACCAAAACAGCCGAAATCACCGTCATCGTAAAAGACGCGGACGGCAACGAGACGCAGCTTGACGTATCAACCGACAAGACTATGCTCGGCGAGGCACTCGTAGAAAAGGGTCTTATCGAAGGCACCGATTCTCAGTACGGCATGTTTGTCACAACCGTAAACGGCATCAAAATCGAAGACTCGAACAGCTATTTCTGGTGCGTTTACAAAAACGGCGAGATGACCGAAACGGGCGTTGACACAACTCCCCTTGCGGACGGCGACACATTCTCATTCGTTTACACCAAAATCGAATACTGATTACGTTTCCACCGCGTCGGACGAAGCTTTTTTTGAGCTTTGCCCGGCGCTTTTTTTGTTTCGATTTTCGGGTAAGCCCGGACGAAGAAAAGGAGCAAGGAGCAAAAAAAGTAGCAAGGAGCAAAAAAGGAGCAAGGAGCAGTGAAGCTACGCAAGAGGCGAAGCTATATAATCCAAGACACGCAGTGTCTTCCGAAATTATGCATTATGCATTCTGCATTAACTCCACACTCCACTCTCCACACTTGGTTCCATCATATGACAATTTTTTATTGCATTAAAATATGTGCTGTGTTATTATTAAATATATAGGTTTTTTCGGCAACTCAAAGGGGATATAATCTGATGGTTTATGTCATAATGGACTTGGAGTGGAACAACGCCTACAACAAGTACAAAAAAAGCTTTGTAAATGAAATACTTGAAATAGGCGCGGTCATGGTAAACGACGAGCTTGACGTTATCGATACGTTCTCGGTTATCATCCGCTCACAGCTGAGCAAAAAGCTCAACGGCAGAGTAAAGAGACTTACGCACATTTCAAACGAGGACATGAATTCCGGTGTCGGCTTCAAGCAGGCATTCGAGATGTTCAAGGACTGGATAGGCTCCCGCAGCTGCGTGTTTATGTCGTGGAGCAACTCCGACATTCGTGTGCTTTATGACAACTTTCTGATGTTCGGCAGAACAAATTACATTCCCTTTTTAACTCAGTATGCCGATCTGCAGAACTATTGCCAGAAATTTATCGTAACCCCTCCGTCAAGACAGATAGGACTTGAGGCCGCCGCCGAGCAGATGGGCATAGACACTTCACTTCTTCGTCTTCACAGAGCGCTTGAAGACTGCCTTCTGGAGCTTCGGTGCCTTAAAAAATGCTATGACAAGGACCTGCTTCTTACAATGGCGGTCATGTGTGACAGCACATTCTATGAAAAGCTTCTGTTTAAGTCCTATATAATTTCAAACATAAACAACCCCAAGGTTGACAAATCGAAAATGCGCTGCAAATGCAAGATATGCGGCAGGCAGATGTCACGCATGACCGAGTGGACCTTCAAGCACCAGTCTTTTAACGCGGTGTTCGCTTGCGACAATTGCGAGAGGGCGGTTACCTATTCGGTAAGATTCAAGGAGTATTATGACAAGACGGATGTAAGAGTGTCCGAAAAGGAAATGGATGACAAAACCGCAGACGAGCCCGACACGGCAGCGGCGGACTGAAAGGGAATTTACATCAATGAAAAAAGCAATCAACATAGTCGCGGTAACACTTTATCTTGTGCTGTCGCTGACTGTAATAATATCGGGACTGTACATGTGCGACGCACTCCCCGGCACCATAACAGACGCAATTGACGATGTCGTGTCACCCGAGGATCTGCCCGACTCCGGCAGTGCGATAATCAATAATTCCGGTGACGACACAGACTCCGCCACCGTTGTCACTTCGACAAAAAGCAACTTTCTGACCGAGCAGATGAGCGGCGTATGGATTGATCTGGGCAGTGAGCTTACCGCTCCCGAGTCCGCGACAACAGCATCTCTTCTTAAAGAGATAGACAACTATATCGACTATTTCACAAACTTTCGCACAAACACGCTGTTTATAACTCCCGATATAGCGAACAGATATGCGGGTTTTAAGGACTCCGCCGGCAACGACTATGATCTTTTAAGATATTTTGTCGACAAGTCGCTTAATCTGTCATATTACCCCATACTTGTTCTCAACGACTCCATGCTCTATGACGACAGCGGCAATTTCAATACGCAGTATCTGACATATTATCTCGGCAACTACAATTTCAGCGGCGTGTGCATCTCCGCCCGGAATTTAAAAACCGGCGGCAAGTATGCGGAAACCGTAAATTACTTCGGCGAATACATAAAGACGAACTATTCCGACAGAACATTCGGCATTGATTTCTATGCTTCCGCGGCACCGTATTTTGACGCAGACGACGAAGCCGTTCTGTCATGCGGATATATAGACTTTGCCATGGTTGAAGGCACGGGCGCAATTTCGGGCAGCGCCACACCGTTTGGCGACATTATGACCTCGTTTAACAATATCGCCGCAAAATTCCCGTCAATCTATTTCGCGGGAGTGTGCAGAGCGGATTACTACACCGGCGGTGTCACGGGGTATTCAGGTTCCGACGAAATTAAAAATCAGGTGCAGTACATTTTCGACTGTGAGCACATAAACGGCTTTGTTCTGAGAAACGCCTATTCCCTTCGCAAAAACGATATGATGTTCGCGAGAAAGCTTACATATCTTTTAGTCGAGCCGACCGATACCGATATGCTCATAACCGGCGTGTCCGTTGACAGCGAGAACAGCACCGTCACATTTACCGGTACAGGTGCGGCAAACCACAAGGTTTATTGCAACGACAAAATGATATTGCCGTCGGGCGGAGCGTTCAGCTATACATATACGCTGACAGCAGGCGAAAACGACATAGAATTTTTCTGCAACGGCAAAACGGTTGACTATACGTTTTACAGCAATTCGACACTGCTTCAGAGCTACTCACCCGCCGAAGACATAAACGTATCGAAAAACGACACAATTACCGTCAGTGCAGTATGTCTTGACGGCTCGACCGTTACGGCAAGGCTCAATTCAAAGGATTACATTCTCAACAAAACGACTTCGGACGACTCGGTTCCCGAGGGCTACGCTCTCTATACCTGCGACATTTCTTTTGCGAGCAATTCATATATCGACTTAAACCTCGGCAATATTGTATTTACGGCACAGTGCGAGGGGTCAAAAGAGACTGCGACGGGCGGCAGAGTTACGCTTATGAAGTCCGACCGTTCATCTTTCTTAAATTCCGTTCTGCAGTTTGCTTATTCCACATTTTTCCGTGATTCCGTAAAAGCTCCGTCAACACTCGAAAACACGAACGAAACGGGACTGAGCCCCTATAACGACAACGGTCTCGGCACTTCTCTTATGTGCAGGGTGCTGACCGACGGCACGGAGCAGCTCGGCACGGCAACGGAGTATGACACATATCACCCGACATACTCCACCCTCCCCGCAGGCATGTATGACTATGTCGACAGCATAACGCCGAGCGAAAAAGGGTATCTGCGTTATGAACTGCGTTCGGGAATTTCCGTTTATTCAACAGGCATCGAGCTTATTTCAAATGCCTACACAATGCCCGAAAACAAGCTTGTCATAAACGGCGTTGACGAATCGAACGCCACATCAACGAATATAGTTTTCGAAAAAGACTGGTTCTCGCCGATTGAGATAACAACATCCCCCCTGGCGTTCACAAAGGGCTATCTTGACTATTCGTTCACCCTTTCGTCATTCGATGCCGAATATATCGACGTAAAATTCTATTACACATCCGAGTTCTATAATATGTCGCTTCTGCAGTTCGCTTCGGATTCTGTTTTTTCAAACGGCGAGTTGTATTCCGACGGCAACGGCAATATGATACTGCGGCTCTATCTTCGTCAGAAGGGGCAGTTCTACGGCTATGATATATACGAAGACGACAACGGCAGACTTGTTCTGTCATTCAAAAAGCACTCCGACGGCTCGCTTACGGGCAAAACGGTTATGCTTGACGCAGGTCACGGCGGACTTTCTATGACAGGCACTGCGACCTCCGACGGCGGCACGGCAGAGGCGAATGTAACACTGCCAATTGCCCTCAAGGCCCGTGATATGCTCGAAAAGATGGGCGCTACCGTAATTCTCACAAGAGACACGGCGGATGAAGCGCTGACCCTTCAGGACAGAGTTGACATTCTGACCGAGAAAAACCCGGATCTGTTTGTTTCCATCCACTGTGACGGCACGGATGACATAACCTCGGCCGGCACACATACATTCTATTACACACCGTTCTCAAAACCGCTGGCGGCGGCTATTCACTCGTCGCTTGTCACAGAATACAAATCGCATATTTACAAATCAACGGACACAAACTATTCCCTTGTTGACAGAGGCACAAAATATTATCCGTTCTATGTTACAAGAATGTTCAACTGTCCGTCGGTGCTTGTTGAAACGGGCTTTCTCACCAACCCCGTCGAAGGCACCAACCTTGCCAACGACAACTGCCAATACTGGATTGCGCAGGGCATTGCGAACGGGATAAGGGACTATTTTGCGAATAACTGCTAAGCAAATAAGGGGCCGGGAACCGGGGGCCGGGGGTCAGGGGACGAAGATTGAAAGAGCAATTCTTAATACATCATATTCCGAAGAATAGTTTAATCTCTTGCGTCAGCTTTATAATCCAAAACGCTATGCGTTTTCCTTCCCCGGTCCCCGACCCCTAAGTGCAAATTACTACCGTAAATCCCGCAACTTTCCATAAGGCTACAAAAAAGGAAGATAGAGAGTATGAAACAGGCAATCGTTTTTGCCGGAGGCGGCTCAAAGGGCGCGTATCAGATAGGCGTATGGCGCGCGCTGAATGAGCTCGGCGAAAGCTTCGATATTGCGACGGGCACTTCCGTCGGTTCTATAAACGCGGCGTTTTATGTTCAGCATGACCTTGAAGCCGCAACGGAAATGTGGCAAAATCTTGATGTTGATTCCGTTATGGTCAACGGAATGAATTTCGAAAAATCCTTCGGTGTGATTTTTGAACAGCGTGAAAAGATTCTCCCCTTCGCAAAATCATATTTCAAGGGCAAGGGTGCGGACGTAAAGCCGTTTTACGACATGGTCGAGCACTATTACAATCCCGATAAATTCTTTTCATCCGATGTTGATTTCGGACTTATGACCTGCCGCTATCCGTCTTTTGAGCCGCACGAGGTATACAAAAGCGACATGGCGCAGGATAAAGAAAACGGCTGGCACTGGATAGGCGCGTCAACTGCCGCCTTCCCCGTTTTTCCGGCGTTTGAAATAAACGGCGAGCAGTATATTGACGGCGGCTGGTACGACAATCTTCCAATTTCAATGGCAATAAAACTCGGTGCGGAAAAAATCACCGCCGTTGATCTGAACACCGACAAGGTCCATATGGGATATATCCGTCACCCATGGGTGCATTACATCAGGCCGTCAAAAGACCTGGGCACTTTTCTCAACTTTGAAAAAGACGCCATTTCCTTCTCAATGAACTTAGGCTATGACGACTGCATGAAGGAATACGGCAGATATCTCGGCGACTACTATACATTTGACCCCGATTATGCCGACGACACAATTGACAGGGCGGCACAGATTTTCTCGTCTGTTCTGACACTGTCCGAAGCGCAATTTGAGTTTATGCCGATGCTCTCGCTCCACCGTGTAAACAAGCTTGAAGGCTGTTCATACATTCTGTCGGAAATTTCGAACACCGAACGCCCGACCGAAAAGGATATGTTCATAGCCGCCATTGAGCTTCTTATGGGGCGTATGGGCTATAAATGCGACAAAACATATAAATTAAGCAGTCTTTTATATGAGCTTAAGTCAAAGGTTGACAGGCTCTATCCCCTGCTGGAGTTTGATTTCGAAAAGGCTTTTGAAACTCTGAAGCAGTTTTTTGAGCAGTATGAACCGAAAGAGGATATACACAAAAAGAAAATAGATAAAGAGCATAAGAGGATTATTATCATGTCAATAATCCGTACACTTCAGCAGTGTAATTTCCGATAAAAAAAACAAGAGGAGATAGGAATATGCTGTCAAAAGTAACAAGTGTGGGAATTTTCGGTCTGCACACCTTCCCGGTTGAAACCGAGGTTTATCTTACCCCCGGCAAATACCGTTTTGATATAGTGGGTCTGCCCGATGCCGCCGTAAGCGAAGCAAAGGAGCGAGTATGGGCGGCAGTTAAAAACAACGGCTTCGGTTTTTCAAACAACAGCATAACGGTAAACTTAGCCCCTGCGGACGTAAGAAAAGAAGGCTCGATTTACGATTTGCCCGTATTCATCGCCCTTGTGTCGGCTCTCAAAAAGCTGCCGAGTCCGCCAAAAGACTACTGCTTTGTGGGCGAATTGTCATTAGCGGGTGATGTTCGTTCCATCAGAGGCGTTATGCCGATGGTGCTCGAAGCGAGAAAAAACGGCGTCAGAAGAATGTTTGTGCCGTATGACAACATAGCCGAAGCGAGTGTGGCGGACAACATTGACGTTTACGGCATACGCCACGTTAAAGAGCTGCTGAACTTTTTGTGGGGCGGCGAAAACGACACCGAACAGACCGAGACGCTTGTGTCTGTCGATAAAATCGCATATGTTCCGGCGGCTCCCGAGGAGCTTCTGGACTTTGCCGACGTAAAAGGGCAGAAGGGCGCAAAGCGTGCGCTTGAGACTGCCGCCGCAGGTGGACACAATCTTATGATGGTAGGCCCTCCGGGGTCGGGTAAAAGCATGCTCGCAAAACGACTTCCGAGCATTCTGCCCGACATGACATTTGAAGAGGCGCTTGACACGACAAAAATATATTCCGTAGCCGGGCTTTTAGGGCGAGAGAGCGGACTTGTAAGAAGCCGTCCCTTCCGTTCACCGCATCACACCGTATCGTCAACGGGACTTGCGGGCGGCGGCTCCGTACCACGCCCCGGTGAAATATCACTTGCACACAACGGCGTACTGTTCCTCGATGAGCTTCCGGAGTTTTCGAGAACGGCACTTGAAGTAATGCGTCAGCCGATAGAGGACGGGGAAATTACAATCTCCCGTGTCGCAGGGTCGCTTACATATCCGTACAGTATAATGCTTGTTGCGGCAATGAATCCGTGTCCGTGCGGATATTTGGGGCATCCGACACATCCGTGCAGCTGTTCGCCCGGCATGGCGGCAAAATATCTCGCACGTGTTTCGGGTCCGCTACTTGACAGAATTGACATTCAGGTTGAAGTGCCGCCCGTCAATTTCGACGAGCTTAACGCCAAAAAGGGCAACGAAGAAACTTCGGCCGAAATAAAAAAGCGTGTTGACGCGGCAAGGCAGATTCAGGCCGCGCGTTTTGCCGGAACACCCACGACGTGCAACGCCAAAATGACTGCGGCGCAGACACACGAGTTCTGCCGCCCGACACCCGCCGCACTGGAGCTTCTGAGAAACGCGTTTGATAAACTGGGGCTGTCCGCTCGTGCGTATGACAGAATACTCAGAGTCGCGCGAACGGTCGCCGACCTTGACGGCGTGGAAGAAATTGACGTAAAGCATGTGTCCGAAGCGATAAAATACAGGACGTATGACAGACAGAGAGTGAAAAAGAATTAGCAATGAGAGAGTGGTCAGTGGCCAGTGGTCAGTATCCGGTGGCCGGGGAGAGCTACGCAACAGGTAAGACTTTTCTGAAAAACAGCTTTCAAATCAGCGAAGCTTTATAAATCCAAGGCACGCAGTGCCTTCCGACCCCGGCCCCCGACTCCTATTTCTCCCGGTCAATAATCATATTGGAGGAATAACAAAAATGAAGGTTTGCATTTTCGGTGCATCGAGCACCGAGGTTAATAAGAATTATATAGAACAGACCGAGCGTCTGGGCGAACGCCTTGCAAAGGACGGTCACTCGCTTGTGTTCGGCGGCGGCGCCAACGGCATGATGGGTGCGGCGGCACGAGGCTTCAAAAAGTGCGGCGGCAAAATCACAGGCGTAGCGCCTAAGTTTTTCGATCAGCCCGGCATTCTGTACGGCGAGTGTGACGAGTTCATCTGGAACGACTCCATGCGTGACCGCAAAAAATGGATGGAGGACAATTCCGACGCATTCATCGTAACCCCCGGCGGCATAGGCACATATGAGGAGTTTTTTGAGGTTCTGACCCTTAAGCAGCTCGCCCGCCACGCAAAGCCGATTGCGATTTTCAACATTGACGGCTATTATAACGACCTTCAGTCGCTTCTTGAAAGAAACGCCGATGAGGGCATTGTAAGAGCGCAGACACTCTCACTCTATCATATTTCCGACGATATCGACGACATAATAAACTATCTCACAACCGATGCTGTTGACATAAACACAATAAAATATCACGATTTTCATGTAAAAGACTGATAAATAATTTTAATATCGATTATCGAAAATTAAAATCATCAAATCATACAAAATCAATTGCAATTGTCTGCGAATAATGATAAAATCACTTTTGTTATTCGAAAAACGGAGTAGACTATGACAAAACAGGAATGGAAAAACATACGCGGTTCAAAACCCTCGCCCGATCAGATTCTGCTGACTGTAAAGGGTGACGCCGCAACCTCTATGACAGTCCGCTGGCGTACAAGCGACGACGTAAACAACGGTTATGTCCTTTTTCGCAAGGCGAGCACAGATGATGCATGGCAAAAGGCTCAGTCCGTCATAAATTTCTTTGAGACGGATGTTGACACCGCGAATTTTCACTTTGCCGATATGACATCTCTCACTCCCGACACAGAATACGAATACACGGTCGGTGACGACACTCACCGCAGTAATATATATACATTTAAAACAGCCCGCAAAAGCTTTGACAGATTCTCTTTTCTGTGCGTGTCCGACATTCAGACGGGCGGCCCCAATCCCCCGGCGGACTATCGCCCCATGGGCAAGACGCTTAAAAGAATACTCGACACCCACCCCGAATGCGAATTTATTCTGACAGCCGGCGACAACACAAACTGCGGTCAGACGGATGTTCAGTGGACAGGGCTTATGCAGGGGCTTGAGGGCATTTCGGAAAGCATACCCGTTATGCTGTGCATGGGCAACCATGACGACATGGGCTTTGAAGATTACTTTAATTTCACCGGGAAATATTATTCCGAACACGCGACATATTTTACGAATATGCTCCTTCATTCCTACGCCCACAACGGTCCGAAAGACTGGCTTGTGGCAAACTATGCCTTCGATTACGGCAACTGCCACTTTGCGATAATGGGCACAAGCGGATTTGAATATATAAACGAGTGGCTTCTTAAAGACGCCGAGCAGAGCGACAAGACATGGAAATTCGGCGTGCATCACTTCCCCGTATGCTACTCCGGTCCTTCGATAGAATGCGAGGACACTTACCCCGCTCTTCGTGACGGCATGGAAAAATATGATGTCATTTTCTCGGGTCATGAGCATTCATTCGCCCGCTCCTACCCCAGACGAAAAGACGGACTTTATGACAAACCGTCTGAAGGTACCGTTCACTATAACTTAGGCAGCGGCAACCAAAATCCGCCCGGTACACGCTCCGTCAAAAAGATATGGAACGCCAAGACCTATCACCATGAAGAGGAGCTCTCGATGTTCTGCATTGCCGATGTTGACGGAGACACGCTGACACTTACTTCCTTCACCGAGGACGGACGTGTTGTCGACAGCTGTGTAATAGACAAGAATAACGATGTAATTCTCCCCTATGACATTGCCCCCGTTTTTAACCGCACTCGCCTTGCGTTCAAGGGCTACGACCTCGGCATGTGCAACGAAAAGACACTGCCGCAGAATGTCGACGGCAAATGGTATCTGTCCCCCGGTCAGCTTATAAGCTTCATCGGCGGCGATGTGGAAAGAACAAAGGGCAAGATAAAAATTTCCGTCTACGGCAGAACCGTTGAATTTGCCGAAAACAGCGATATTATGACAGTAAACGGCGAACCTCAGGAAATGTCCGCACCGTGCCTTCGGCTGAATGAAAAACAGCTCTATGTTCCCGTTGACGACTTCTGCCGACCCATACGAATGAAACCGCTTTATTTTATACACAATAATTTCATTTCAATTGAAAGCGACACAGAGGCGATACCAATGCCGCAACAAGAATAACTCACTTAAGATTTTAGTTTTATTCATCAATAATGTAGAATGCAGAATGAAGAATGCATAATGTCGGAAGGCACTGCGTGCCTTGGATTATATAGCTCCGCTGACATTAAGCTCGATTTTTTCAGACCATTTTATCCGTTGCGAAGCTATACAAATCAAAACGCCTCGGCGTTTTCCTTCATTATGCATTATGCATTCTACATTATGCATTCTACATTATGCATTCTACATTATGCATTCTATGAACCTGTCAAGTTTTTTGGACAAATAAAGTTCGTAAAAAACTAACAGTTACGA
>CAVFUV010000047.1:0-12239 GCA_963625735.1 bacterium | reverse complement strand
TTATCACAACGCGGTGTTTGTCGGCTATGACACGCAGGGCGTTGCAAGATATGCTGCCATGCGCAGTACGAAAACCGCGTATAAGGGCGAGGTCACCGGCAGCGACAAGCACTTTTCCTTTTCCATCTCGGATAATCCCGACTCGGAGCACATTCATCTGTTCGAGGCGGCAATCGACCTTTTAAGCTACGCCACTCTTAAGCTTTATGAACAGGGTGAATGGAAGCAGGACACGCTGCTCTCGCTCGCCGGTGTATTTCAGACAAAACGGCAGAATGTAGTGCCCGTTGCTCTCAGCCAGTATCTTACGGATCATCCGAATATCAAGACTCTCCACCTGCATCTCGACAACGATGAGGTTGGACGTGGCGCGGCGGCGGGCATTATCGGCGGTCTCTCGGGAAAATACGAGATTTACAACGAGCCGCCCAAGGAAGGCTGCAAGGATGTAAACGACGAGCTGATGCAGCGGGTACAGGCTAAAAAGAAGGAGGAATTTGAACGATGATGAGTTTGAGAATTTATCAGATTAATCTCGACAGAGATGAAAACGGCATGAGCTTTGAAAGCTACGATTATCTCAACAAAGCACAGCCCGACGGTATCGACAGCAGAATCTACGACCTGACCTTTGACGGATATGTTGATGCGAAAAATCTTGAGGATGTATTTGCGCTCTTCAATACAGACAGGCCCGATGATTTCAGAGGCCGTTCGCTCTCGGTATCCGATGTGGTGAAGGTGGTAAGCTCAAGTAGCGATGTGAAACCCGGATACTACTACTGCGACAGCTTCGGTTTTAAGGAAGTACCCTTTGACGAAAGCCTTGCGCAGGACGGCAGAAATCCGGATATCACCGTTGTTCTGGTTGAACCCGGAAAGTACGCAAGGACGGCGACTATCGGGTCACGGCTTGAGGATCTGCAAAAGGTTGTCGGCGGACTCATAGAACCCTTCTACCCCTTTGACGATCTCGATACCTGTATTGTCTGCAATGAGGAAGGCAAATTCAACGGAATGGCGACAAATCGCATTATCCTCGACAGCAACGACGAGCCCGTGGATATCATCTGCGGGCCGTTTTTTATCTGCGACTGCAGCGGAGAAAATTTCGCCTCTCTCGATGAAAAGAGGCTCAAAGAGTACACCGAACTGTTCAGAAAACCGCACCGTTTTCTCTCAGGGCGGAACGGATTCACGGTCATGGAATATGACCCCGTCGAACAGAAGCAGGACGATCCCGCACGCTGAGTCTGAAAGAAAGGACGCAATGGATTTGCGGCATTTTCTTAGCAAGCATCGCCTTTGTATATAACAAAAGGCTTTTCTTTTTGGGGTAGCCCCAAACCCTTGCCGAGAGGAGGCATCGTGAGACGACGAAATAAGGAAATCGTCCTGTGGCTGACAGAGGACGAATACAGCAGTCTGAAAAAGCAGGTCGGCAAAACAGGTCTGTCAACGCAGGCATATTTTCGACAGCTTATCAGACGGATTCAGCCGAAAGAACAGCCGTCTGCGGATGTCATCGACATTCTGAAAAATCTGCAGCAGATCAACAATAATATGAACCAGATTGCCGTGAAAGCAAACTCAAACGGGTTTGTGGACACGGCTTCCTACTGGCAGAATGTGCGGTGGCTGCAGGAGACGGTATCACAGCTTATGGAGGTAATATACACGTAATGGCAACAACTTCAATCTGGCGAGTCAAAGGATATATCAACAAGGTGCTGATGTATGCTCAGAACCCCGAGAAAACAACCCATGCGGAGGTCATAAGGGTCCCCGACAACTTGAATCGGGATTCCCTTGAGGATGTCATCGCATACGCCGGTCGAGAGGAGGCGACAAACGAAAGACAGCTCGTCTGGGGTATCAACTGCAACCCCGCCACCGCCCGTGACGATATGCTCCGTGTCAAACGCGCCTACGATAAGGAAGGCGGCACAATCGCGTATCACGGGTATCAGTCCTTCAAGGAGGGCGAGGTTACACCCGAGCTTGCACACAAAATCGGAATCAGACTGGCACAGGAGCTCTGGGGCGACCGGTATCAGGTGCTTGTCTGTACGCATCTGGATAAAACGTCCCACATTCATAACCACCTGATACTGAACACGGTTTCGTTCGTGGACGGCATCAAATACCACCGCACAAAGGAGGATTATCAGAGAATGCGGGAGGTGTCCGACAGGCTCTGCCGCGAGTACGGTCTGTCTGTGGTAAAGCACCCCGAAGACAAAGGCAAACATTATGCCGAATGGGATGCCGAGAAGAACGGCAAGCCGACCTACCGAAGCAGAATCCGTGAGGATATCGACCGAGCGATTGCGGCGTCTCTTACAGATGCCGAGTTCTACGACGAGCTGGAGGCAATGGGCTATGAGCTGAAGCTGACTTCCCCGTCGGGCAAACCGCTTCAGCGCCCGTCACTTAAGCCGAAAGGCTCGGAGCGGTATTTTCGCTTTGACAGGCTCGGAGAGGATTACTGCATCGATGAGATTGAAAACCGCATTCTCGAAAATATCCGCAGAAAGGATCCGTTCCCCGAAGAAACGCAAAAGGCCGTCCGAAAGTATAGAGTGGAGCATCCGCCAATCTGCAAACCGCAGGGGCTTGCACGGCTCTATTACTATTACTGCTACGAGCTTCATATCATCGTGAGATATCCGTCGTCTGTACAGCGGGTATCTCATTTTTTGCGTGAGGATCTTCGTAAGCTCGATCAGCTGGACGCGCAGACTCGCTTTCTCGGTGAAAACAAAATCGAGACCCACGAGGATCTGAACGATTATCGTGAAAAGGCGGCGGCGGAGATTGACTCGCTGAAGGCGGAACGAGATACTCTCCGAAATGAGCTGAAGCGTGTCACACGCAAGGATAATGGAAACGAGATACTCGCGGTGAAATCAAAGATTGCGGAGGTCACGGCAAAAATTCAGAAGCTGCGAGACGGCACCGTCATCTGCGACAGCGTGGAAAAGCGTGCCGTACAGCTGCAGGCGGAATATGACAGTCTGCGAAACGATAATAAGGAAAAGGAGGAAACAAACGATGAGCTATTCGGGAGAAGCGGCGGAACAGGTCGTGAGGATGAGTCTGAACGGCGTGGAAGTCGCAGCTAAAATCAGCGGAAAGTTTGCCGAAAGGCTGGCGGTTCTGCTGTACGCGGTTCTCAGGGACCAGAAGAAAACCAGAGGCAAGATACGCCTCACCAATATGCTGAAAAGCGAAAAGGAGCTCAAGGTATTCGCCGTCAAGGACGACGAGCTCAAGCAGTTCTGCGATGAAGCGAAAAAATACGGCGTTCTATACTGTGTGCTCAAGGATACCAATGCAGATGACGGGCTGACCGATATCATGGTGCGTGCGGATGACGCGAGCAAGGTCAACCGCATTTTTCAGAGGTTCGGGCTTGCCACCATCGACATGGCATCCCTCAAAACCGAGATTCAGCAGAGACCTATGGAACAGGCAAATGACGGTGAGGAAAAACCGACACCCGAGCGCAGTCGGTCGGTGGATGACAGGGTGGATAAATTTCTTGACGCGGTTGTAAAGCCCGAGCGGGAAAATCCGACGGCGGAGCAGCCGGAAAATGAAAACCCCACCACGGCCCGGACTGCGAAGTCCCGTCAGTCCGAGCCTTCATCCGAGAACAGAAAAAGCCGAAACGGCGAGGGCGTCCCTGACAGAGAAAGTGAGCGCAGTCGTCCCTCCGTGCGTGAGGAGATGCGCGAAATCCGTGAAAGTCAGAGACAGAAGCCGAAGGAGGCCGACAAGGAACGCGGCGGAAATGAGCACATTCATATCCCAAAGAAAAAGAAAAACAAGGAGGTGCGCTGATGGCGGACACAAAAGTAGTGGTAACGCTCGACAATTTCGAGCAGAGACTTATGGTCAGCGGTCTTGCTGACTTTCGCAACGGCCTGATACGGGAGGACAAGCCCACTGAGGATGTGGACGATCTCATTATCAAGGTCATTGACGCCCCAACCGAAAAAGCGAAAAAGAAGGCGGACCGTGAGGCGAGATAAGTTCTCAAAGCAGAACATCATCCTCTATGCTTTCGGCGTCATACCAGTTGTGTGGCTGGCACTCTTAATTGCGCCGTGTATGGAAAACGGCCTTGCGGGGCTCATAGAAAACTTCGGAAGCGTGATGCAGAATCCGTTTCGGATAACGCTTTGTGAGGACAGCTTGAAAGCTGTCCTCATATTGCTTATAATCTACGGGCTTGCTATAGGCGTTTACCTTTCCACCGACCGCAATTACAGACGCCGCGAGGAACACGGCTCGGCCAGATGGGGCGTGCCGAGTCAGGTCAACAAGAAATATGCCGACCCCGTTAAAACCGAGAACAAGATACTGACGCAGAATGTCTCTATCGGTCTTGACGGACACAAGCACAGACGAAATCTCAATGTTCTTGTCTGCGGCGGTTCGGGTGCGGGGAAAACGAGGTTTGTGGCAAAGCCAAATATCATGCAGGCCTCAACCAGCTATTGCGTGTTAGACCCAAAAGCGGAACTGCTCAGATCGTTAGGAGGCCTTCTGGAGCGCGAGGGGTATACAATTCGCGTATTAGACCTCATAAATCCCGAGAAGTCCCACTGCTACAACCCTTTCGTCTACCTTCGCAACGACAACGACATTCAGCGTCTGGTTACAAACCTTTTCAAGAACACAACACCAAAGGGCTCGCAGAGTCAGGACCCGTTCTGGGATCAGGCGGCAACCATGCTTCTGCTGGCCCTTATCTTTTATCTGCATTACGAGGCACCGCCTGAGGAACAGAATTTCCCGATGGTCATGGAGATGATCCGTGCCGGCGAGGTTAAGGAGGATGATGAATCATACCGCTCGACACTGGATATTCTCTTTGAACGCCTTGAAATGCGAAATCCGGAGCATATAGCTCTCAAATATTATCGAAGCTATCACTCCGGCAGCGGAAAGACCTTGAAGTCAATCCAGATTACCCTGATATCCCGCCTTGAAAAATTTAATCTGCAGTCGCTTGCGAGCATTACACAAACCGACGAAATGGAGCTGTGGAGCCTGGGAGAAAAGAAAACGGCAATCTTCGCCGTCATCCCGGACAACGACAGCTCCTTTAATTTTCTCGTCGGCATGCTGTACACGCAGCTCTTCCAGCAGCTCTACTATCAGGCGGATATCGTCCACGGCGGCAGGCTTCCCGTGCACGTTCACTTTGTTATGGACGAATTCGCGAACGTCGCGCTTCCAGATGAGTTTGACAAGCTGCTCTCCACTATGCGTTCTCGTGAGATAAGCGTCAGCATTATCATACAGAACCTTGCGCAGCTTAAGGCTCTGTTTGAAAAGCAATGGGAATCCATTGTGGGCAACTGTGACGAGTTTCTGTACCTTGGCGGCAATGAGCAATCGACTCATGAATACGTATCGAAGCTTCTCGGAAAAGAGACCATCGATACGAATACCTACGGCCAGTCCAAAGGACGGAACGGCAGCTACTCCACAAACTGGCAGATCACGGGCCGTGAGCTCATGACTCCCGATGAGATTCGCATGCTGGATAACCGATACGCGCTGCTGTTCATTCGCGGTGAAAGTCCGATTGAGGATACCAAATACGACATCATGAAGCATCCCAATATCCGGTTCACCACGGACGGCGGTGCCGAGCCGTACCGACACGGCGAGGATACCGTTAGCGTCGCGACTCTTGAGATTGATGAGAGTCTTCTCAAGAAGGCAAATGAAAACCCTGTCGGTGAAGATGAGTACCTCTTCTTCTCAGAGGAGGAACTCGAAGAATTAATTAAAAAGAAAACGGAGGAAAAACAGAATGAAAATGAAAAATCAGAACAGGCTTGATACTCCCAACAAGGCTAAGAAGGGCTTTCGCTTCTATGCGGCGGCAGTTCTCAGCTTCACACTTCTGCTCGGAATGAGCGTACCCGCATTCGCTGCGGGAGACCCCATCACCGTGGTCAACAACCTCAGTGACTTCATCTTCGGTCTTATCCGAGCCGTCGGCCTTATCATCCTCGGCTGGGGCGTTGTACAGGTCGGCATGTCCTTTCAGAGCCACGACCCGTCTCAGCGCTCGAACGGATTTCTGACTCTGGCAGGCGGCGTCATCATCACCTTCGCAAAGGAAATCCTTGACCTCATCGTAGGTTAAATCGGATTACGACAAAAGGGACGGCTTCGAAAGGGGCCGTCCCGGAGGGAGGTGTTTGAATGTCGGATAACTGGGTTGTACAAAACCTTGAAAATGCACTTGAAACCTGGAACGAAAAGCTGGCTGAGATATGGTCGCTCATCACAGAGTCACCGCAGACATTCAAGGGCGGTGCCATCTGGTCGGTCATCACATCAATTCACGGAGCACTGCAGGCTATCGGATATGCCTTGCTGGTGCTCTTTTTCGTTATCGGCGTAATGCGCACCTGCGGCAGCTTTGCCGAAGTCAAAAAGCCCGAGCACGCCGTAAAGCTCTTTGTCAGATTTGCATTGGCAAAGGGGCTTATCACCTACGGCATGGAGCTGATGCTGGCGTTTCTCGAAATTATACAGGGCGTCATCAGCACCATCATGAATGCGGCGGGATTCGGAGCATCTGCGGTTGCCGTTCTGCCGAATGAGATTGTCACGGCAATTGAGGACTGCGGATTCTTTGAGTCAATCCCCCTTTGGGCGGTAACGCTTATCGGCGGGCTGTTCGTATGGGTGCTGAGCTTTGTCATGATTCTGTCGGTCTACGGCAGATTCTTCAAGCTCTATATGTACACGGCGATTGCACCGATACCGCTGTCATCCTTTGCGGGTGAGCCGACGCAGAATGTCGGCAAGAGCTTTCTCAATAGCTATGCCGGAGTCTGTCTTGAAGGCGCGATTATCGTACTTGCCTGCATCATCTTCTCCGTCTTTGCCTCAAGTCCGCCCGTTGTGGATGCGGACGCGGCAGCGGCGTCAATGGTGTGGAGCTATATCGGGCAGCTTATTTTCAACATGCTGATTCTGGTGGGCTCGGTAAAGATTGCGGATCGAATCGTAAGAGAAATGATGGGACTGTGAGGTGTAACACTTGAATTATTATCTTAACTGCTGCAGCCTGACACAAAACGGCGAGTGTGACTGTGAAAGCTGTATCTACTACGGCGGCATGGATCATGGTGTGGTTCGATGCCTTGCCGAAAGAACCGAAAATCACGGGAGGAAAACCACCCGTGAGCGAAAGGAGAGAAAGAAAATTGGAAGTAAAAATCAACAGAGAGATTCGTAACTACACCGAATCCATGTTTTTCGGGCTGTCCATGCGGCAGTTCTTTTTTTCTGTCGCCGCAATGGGGGTTGCGGTACTGCTGTACTTTTTGCTGAAGCCTCATTTCGGCACGGAAACCGTATCGTGGATGTGCATTCTCGGTGCCGCACCCTTTGCGGCAATGGGCTTTGTCACCTACAACGGCATGACGGCTGAACAGTTCCTTTGGGCGTGGCTCAGAAGTGAGATGCTCGAACCGAAGCAGATTAAATTCGAGCCTGTAAATCTTTATTATGAGGCACTCAAAGACACTATCGACGAACACGAAAAGGAGGCTTTGAAGAAGCATGATAAAAAGCATTAAAGCAATATTGGCACAGGATAAAGAAAAATTCAAAGTGCCGAAAAAGGTGCAGGACCTTATCCCAATCAAGTGCGTCTGGACAGACGGCATTTTCAAGGTTGGGAATAAGTTCACAAAGACATTCAAATTTACGGATATCAATTACCTTGTGGCAAGCCGTGAGGATAAAGAGAGTATGTTTCTGACATATTCGGAGCTTCTGAACAGTTTGGACAGCGGAGCTACCACAAAGATAACCGTGAACAATCACAGACTGAATAAAGCGGATTTTGAGGATTCCATCCTTATGCCGCTCAAGGGTGACGACCTCGACGAATACCGCACCGAGTGCAACGATGTTGTACTCGATAAGGCAACCGGCGCAAACGGCATTACACAGGAAAAGTATGTGACAATCTCCGTAGCTAAGAAGGATGTTGAGGAGGCACGGTCATATTTTGCGAGAGTCGGGGCCGATCTCGCCGCGCACTTTGCAAATCTCGGTTCTAAATGCACACCTATGACTGCGGTAGAAAGACTTCGTATTCTTCACGATTTTTACCGTCCCGGTGATGAGACGGCATTCGCTCTCACTATCAAAAATAAGGCTCGTCTCGGTCACGATTTTCGTGACTATATATGTCCCGACAGTATTGAGCGGGGCTCTGACTATATCAAACTCGGTGAGCAGTACGCGAGAGTGCTGTTTCTGAAGGTTTATGCAAGCTATATCAAGGACAGCATGTTCTCGGAGCTTACAGAGCTTAACCGAAACCTCATGCTTTCGATTGACATTATCCCTATTCCGACGGATGAGGCAGTGCGTGAGGTGGAACGCCGACTTCTCGGAGTCGAAACGAATATAACCAACTGGCAGAGAAAGCAGAATCAGAATAACAACTTTTCTGCTGTCGTTCCCTATGACATGGAGCTTCAGCGAAAGGAATCGAAGGAGTTTCTCGATGACCTGACTACCCGTGATCAGCGTATGATGTTCGCAGTCGTTACGATGGTCATCACTGCCGACAGCAAGGAACAGCTTGACGCGGACACCGAGACTGTACAGGCAACCGCAAGAAAGCACATGTGTCAGATGGCAGTGCTTAAGTTTCAGCAGACAGATGGGCTAAACACCGTTTTGCCAATCGGAGCGAGAAAAATTAACGCCTTCCGCACTCTCACCACCGAGAGTCTTGCCGTGCTCATGCCCTTCAAGGTGCAGGAGATTATGGATAAGGGCGGCATCTACTATGGGGAGAACGCTATCTCGCACAACCTCATTATGTGCAATAAAGAAAATCTCTTGAATCAGTCGGCATTCGTACTCGGCGTTCCCGGTTCGGGTAAGTCGTTCTCTGTAAAGGAGCAGATTGCATTCCTGATTCTCAATACCGACGATGACATACTCATCTGCGACCCCGAAGGCGAATATGCGCCGCTTGTTGAAGCAATGGGCAATCTCGGCTCGGTCATTCGTGTTTCTGCCGGCGGGCGTGACAGGCTCAACGCCATGTATATGGTTGACGGCTACGGCGAGAACAACCCGATTGTCGTCAAGTCGGAATTCATCATGTCGCTCATCGAGCAGATTGACAAGAAAGGCGTCGGTCCACAGCACAAGTCAATCATCGACCGCTGTATCACGAATGTCTACCGCAACGCGCAGGATACAGGGACTATCCCCACTCTCTGTACTTTGCGTGATATGCTGCTTGATCAGCCCGAGCCTGAGGCAAAGCAGATTGCTCTGTCTCTTGAGCTTTACACCACAGGCTCGCTCGATATTTTTGGTAAGCAATCGAATGTGGACCTCGATAAGCGCATTGTCGTGTTCGATATTCACGGGCTCGGCGCACAGCTGAAGCCTACCGGACTGCTCGTCATTACCGACACGATGCTCAATCGCGTAACCCTCAACTGGAAAAAGGGCAAGCGCACGCATGTCTTTATCGATGAGTTCCATGTAGTTTTCGAGAACGAGTTCTCCGCGCAGTTCTTTAATTCCGCATGGAGGCA
Organism: bacterium; assembly: GCA_963625735.1. Classification (GTDB taxonomy): domain Bacteria; phylum Bacillota; class Clostridia; order Oscillospirales; family Acutalibacteraceae; genus RUG806. The sequence goes on along the minus strand of CAVFUV010000047.1, from coordinate 2,625 downwards.
GTTCCGTAAGCGCAACGCCTATCCTACCGCTATCACGCAGAATGTGGAATATCTGCTTGATTCCGTCCAGGCAAGCACGATGCTCTCAAACTCCGAGTTTATCGTGATGCTCAACCAGGCTGCAAGTGACCGAGAGAAACTCGCAAAGCTCCTGAATATCTCAAACGAGCAGATGAGTTATATCACAAACGCGGATGCCGGATGTGGGCTGATTAAATACGGCTCGGCTCTTGTGCCGTTCACCAACCGATTCCCGCAGGATACGAAGCTGTATCAGCTGATGACCACACGCCCCGGTGAGGGTGAATTTGCAAGAGGACGGGTTTAAGCCCGTCCTCAAATCATAAGGAGGAATATTTGAAATGAATAAGAAAACTATCGGCACAATTATGTGCTTCTTTCTTGCCCTTGCCATTGCTTCGGGCGGAATGCTTCTGGACCAATATTTAGACGCGAAAAACAGTGCGGAGACCTTTGACACGCTTGCTGAAAAGGTCGTTGAAGTAACCGAGCCTGCCGTGCCTGATGAAGAAACAACCGAAACTACAGAGGAAGTGCAGGAAGCCGAGCTTGCACAGCAGAAATACAGCGCACTGTTTGAACAGAATCAGGACTTTATCGGCTGGATTTCCATTGACGGAACGAATGTCAATTACCCCGTCATGCAGACGCCGAACAATTCTGACTACTATCTGAAACACAGCTTTGAAAAGGCATACAGCGACTACGGTGTTCCGTATATTGACGAGGCATGTGCTCTCGGTATCAGCAATAACATTGTCGTTTACGGGCATCACATGAGAAACGGTAGCATGTTCGCGGATATCTGCAAGTATACGGACAAGAGCTTTTACGAGGAGCACAAGACCATAAAATTCGATACGCTCTCCACTCTTGGCGAATATGATGTCGTCGCGGTGTTCAAGTTCGATACGAATAACGAAAGCTTCAAGTTCAATGAATACACCACGATGGATGAGTCAGAGTTTAACGAGTTTATGGAAAATGTACACTCCCGTCAGCTTTACGATACCGGCGTTGATGCCGAGTACGGCGATGAGCTCCTGACTCTCTCCACCTGTGAGTACACCTACAAAAACGGTCGCTTTGTCGTTGTGGCAAAGAAGGTGTCGTGATGCCGGAGATTAAGACAAGAGAAAAAGCAAAAGACATTAAGGTGCTTGATAAGGCGGCGGTTGCCGGTGAGCGGATGAAACAGGCATTTGTCCGCTCAAAGGATCAGGCAGAGAACCTGCTCGATGACGGGCAGGTCTCTCCCTCCGAATATGCGGAGGATAAGATTCGATATGCCGCCGAAGATGTCGCTGAGGATGTCGGTCACGACATTAAACGCGGAACTGAAAAGACTGCCGATAAGGTCAGACAGGTCCGCAGACAGTACAAGGAAGCGCAGAAAACTGCCCACGAGACTAATACGACAGCTTCTCGCGTCCGTCAAGCGAGAAATCACACGGTCAAGACCGCCGAAAAGTCTGCGAAGACGATTAAGCAGACCGCTAAGTCCACAGGAAATGCTGCCGTAAAAACAGCAAAAGGCACAGTAAAGACTGCCGAGAAAGGCATTAAGACCGCCCAGCAGACCTCAAAGGCGGCAATCAAAACTGCACAGGCAACCGCAAAAGCATCAAAGGCTACCGCACAGGCGACGGCGAAAGCCACAAAAGCTACTGTGCAGGCCGCACGTGCCGCTGCAAGAGCCGCCGTTGCCGCCGCCAAGGTTGCGGCAAAAGCTGTAGCCGCCGCCGTCAAGGCAATCATAGCCGCAGTTAAAGCACTTGTTGCCGCCATAGCCGCAGGAGGCTGGATTGCGGTGGTGATTGTTGTTGTAATCTGCCTGATAGCTCTGATTGTCGGCTCGTGCTTCGGTATTTTCTTTTCGAGTGAAGATACCGGCTCAGACAAGACGATGAAGCAGGTTGTGCAGGAAATCAACGATGATTATCAGAATCAGCTTGAGACAATTAAAAGCTCGGTTTCCTATGATGAGCTTGAAATGTCCGGCTCCCGTGCCGTATGGCCTGAGGTGCTATCCGTTTATGCCGTTAAGACGACAACCGACCCTGATAATCCGCAGGAGGTGGCGACAATTACTCCAGAGAAAGAACAACTGCTCAAAGATCTGTTCTGGGAGATGAATACGATTGACCACCGCACAGAGACCAAAAGCGAGACGGTGATTATAGAGTCGGACGACGGCAACGGCAATATTCTTGAAGAGCGAGTCACGGAAACACGGACAACGCTGTATATTACCGTCAGTCACAAAACGGCGAATGAAATGTCATTGCAGTACAGCTTCGACGATGACCAAAATGAACAGCTTGCCCTTCTTCTTGAGCAAGACAGCAGTATGTGGGCGGCGGTGCTCTACGGTATCTACGGCTCAGACGATCAGATTGTTGCGGTAGCATTGTCTCAGGTCGGCAATATCGGCGGTCAGCCTTACTGGAGCTGGTATGGCTTTAACTCCCGTGTTGAGTGGTGCGCTTGCTTTGTATCATGGTGTGCCAATGAGTGCGGCTATATCGACACAGGCGTGTGTCCGAAATATGCCGGCTGCGTCAACGGCGTGGAGTGGTTCCGGGAGCGCGGACAATGGGCGGA
>CAVFUV010000046.1:0-12506 GCA_963625735.1 bacterium | reverse complement strand
GCATCACTTGTAGAAAAAATATTGCAGGTTGCTATTGCAATTTACGATAAACTTTTTCATCAAAAAGACAAAAATAACAGTTTTGTCGGTGTAAAAGAGTCTTATTTATGATTTGTTAACAAAATTGTCAAACATTTTAGTTATATTATTCATTGAAACAGGTTAAAATGTTAATATAAATATCAGATAATATATCGGATGATTGAAGGGTGCGTTATGTCTATTCTTTCCGAGCTTATAAAAAAATCTCCCGTTCTGCCCGAAGGCGGCATTTCGGATATCTATCCGCTTACTCCGTCACAGCAGACAATGTATTTTATGATTAAGTACAGCCTTCACAAGCAGGTTGTGCAGATTCCCACTTCTTTTTCGATTGCGGGCGAGCTTGACTTCAAAACACTTGCCCGTGCCGTAAATATCGAAATCGAGAGAAACGACTGCATGCGTCTTCGCTTTTTTAAGGACGACGACACGGTAAAGCAGTATTTTCTCGATGAATACAGACTTGACGGTATCCGCTGCCTGAATTTTATTGACGAGAGCCGGATGCAGTCATATTTTGACAGTGACGCATCTGCTCCTATAAAATTCTTTGAAGGTGAAATTTTCAGAATTTTCTTCTTTACCTGCGGTGAGCGTAACGGCGTATACTTTAATGTAAGCCATCTTGCCATGGATGCCGTGGCGGTTACATATTTCTACCGTGACTTGTTCGCCGTTTATGACGCACTTAAAAACGGAGAAAAACTGCCCGCACCTATGACTGCGTTTGAGAGCATAGTGCAAAAAGAGCTTGAATATACAAAAAGTCCCCGCTTTGCGTCCGATGCCGAGGCGATAAGTGCATACCACCGCAAGGGCGGCTGTCCGTATTACTGCGGTCTGCACGGCCCGGAGCTTCTCGAAAAGCAGAGACAGAAGAAAAATGACCCCACTTTAAGAGTGCCGTCACTGCTTGACCCCATTCATGACAAGAGCGAGCTTTACACTTCGTCAATTGACGCAAACACAACAAAAAAGATACTTGATTACTGCAAGGCGAACTTCATTGCGCCCGAGACGCTTATTCAGACGGCGTTCAGACTTCACGCTTCGCATATAAACAACGATATAAACGACACGTTCATGATAACGCTCTGTTCAAGACGTGTCACACGCACCGAACGCAATTCGGGCGGTTGTATGGCACAGCCCTTCATGACACGCCTTATTTACAGCGGCGATATGACATTCAGACAGACTGTTGACGCATGCACCGCATCAAGAAACGAGCTGTTCAGACATAAGGACTTCCCGTATCTGTCATCAAGACGCATTCAGCAGGATTTATACGGACTGTCCTCTGCTCAGGGGCCGTCATTCATGATGTACACATGGCTGCCCGTTGAGTTTTCGGAAAAGCTGTCGGCTCTGTCGCCCGAGCTTCGAGGCTACAACTTAGGCAGATATGTTGTGCCGATGTATGCTTTCTCGTTTGTAAATCCCGACACGGGGTGCCTTGAGCTGTCGTATATGTACCGCACAAATACATTGTCGCTCGAAAACGTCCGTTCGCTTCACAAAAACGCGGTAATGTACATTAAGCAGGGAATTGAAAATCCCGATATTACGATAAATGAGCTTGTCGGAGGGAAAAACTGATGGAAAAACCGGATAAGGCTTTTCTTGACGGCTTAAAAAAATGCAGAGACGCGATGTATGCCGAAGGGGAGGTAACAACCCTCAAGCAGCTTCTGACGCTCTCGAAAAAGCATTACACCGGCAGGGTTCAGTTTGCCGAAAAGATAAAAAAAGAAACGGTATATTATTCCGTCGACAGATTCTATGACGATGTTTCAAGGCTCGGTCAGTCGCTTCTCAATATGGGACTGCACGGGGGCAACGCGGCGATTGTGGGCGAAAACTCATATGCCTGGCTTACGGCGTTTTTCGCGGCAAACTGCTCCGGCAATGTCGCTGTGCCTCTCGACAGGGAGTTAAGCGACGAAAAGCTTGTTGAGCTTGCCGAAAAGGGCGATTGCGAGGTTATGTTTTTCACGCCGTCCTATTCGAGCACCGCAAGGCAGTTTCTGTCGGGCGGCGAGGGCAGACACGCAATCTGTATAAGCGGCACTCCCCGAGGCGACGGCTTTTATAAGGCCGAGGAGCTTAAGTCGCAAATTGACGATATAACGGAATTTGAGAGCATAACGCCCGATAAGGACGACACGGCGGCAATTGTTTTCACGTCCGGCACTACCGGCGCAAACAAGGGCGTGTGCCTGAGCCACGGCAATTTCTGTTCAAACTTTTCGGACATTGCGCTGCTGTCAAGACCGGTTTCAACGGCAATTTCCGTTCTGCCGATGAACCATACATATGAGCTCAGCTGTATTGAGCTTACGGCGATTTATACGAATACAATTCTTTATATAAACGACAGCCTCCGCAATTTTGCGGCGAATATGAAATCGTTCAAGCCCGAGGCGATGGCGGCTGTACCGAAGCTGATGAGCGTCATATATGACGGCATTGTCGAAAAAGCCGAAAAGAGCGGCCGTCTCGAAAAGCTTCAAAAGGGCGTAAAGCTCAGCAGTACGCTTCTTAAGCATCACATTGATATAAGGCATATTCTGTTTAAGAATATTGTAAGGGAATTCGGTTATGCTCTGCCCATGATATCCGTCGGCGGCGCGCCGATTGACTGCGAAAAGGCGGCGTTTCTTGAAGCGATTGGCTTTAAGATTTACGCCGGATACGGCCTTACCGAGGGCAGTCCGATTGTAACGCTCAACTGCGATGTTGCGGCGGATGCCAAAAATGTTGGAGTGAGCCTCCCGGGGTGTGAAATCCGCATTGCCGACCCGGACGAAGACGGCACGGGAGAAATTGAAATCAGGGGCAAGAACGTAACTCACGGCTACTATAAAGACAAGGACGCCGACAAAGTGTCATTCACGCCCGACGGCTGGTTCAGGACCGGTGACTACGGCAGACTCGGCAAAAACAGGGAGCTGTATATAGCCGGACGAAAGAAAAATATTATAATTCTCGATAACGGAAAAAACATTTACACCGAAGAACTTGAGGAGCATTTCATGCAGGGTGACAGACTTATAAAAGAGGCTGTCGTGCTTGTGGTCGAAAACGAAACTCCTCACGGCATAAAAAAACATCTCGCCCTTGCTGTCGCCGTTGACCCCGACACAGTCGGAGGCAGAACCAGGGAACAGCTTGAAGCGGATGTAAACAGTGCGGTCGCAAGGCTTAACAGGAGTCTGCCGCCGTACGAAAAAATAGCGGATGTTATGACCGTTGTCGGGGAATTTAATAAGACATCAACAATGAAAATCATTCGCAGGGACGTTGAAGAAATGTACCGTGCGTATCGAAAGGGCAGGGAAGAATAATGTTGGACAAGAAACTTGTAAGACTTCTTACGGAGTACGTAGACACAGACCCGGAGACGATAACCGAGGACACCGACATAAGAGCCGATTTGGGACTCGATTCACTTCAGCTTATGAGCCTTGCGGTTCAGCTTGAATCGGAATACGGCGTGACCATCTCGGACAGAGATGCGGCGAACATTCAGACAGTAGGGGATGTAATGAAGCTCCTCGGTGAGTAATCGCCCGAAAACGAATACAAACAAAAACGCTCTGTCGGCTTAGCGGTCGGCAGAGCGTTTTTTTAGTTAGCGGGGAGCAAGGAGCAGGGAGCAGTTAGTAATTATTATTTTTTTTCGGATAATATGTAATGCTGCAAATTATCCGGTTACGGTATAGGCATCGGGGTTGACATGAAAAAGAAAATGTAATAATATAACTTTGCCGAAGAACGAACCTGACGGTAGGCGGTTAAGTCTCAGCCCTCGAAAGGGGGCGAAGTGTTATGCAGTATGTAACTTATGAAAATCTGTTTACATTGATGCTCGTAGTAATTGCGATATTAGACCTTGCTATGACCTTTTACGGTCCTCACAAGTAAGAATAATAACATAAAAAGAAAAAACCGCCCAACACCCTAAGCTTGGCGGTTTTTTCTAATCACCTATGAGGGCATAACCGTCTACACGGTTCGTCTCTTCGGTATTATCATACAACAAGACAATGGATTTGTCAACCGAAATATAATATGCGGACGAATTACGGAGGATATAATATGAATACGTGTGTCGCGTCTTATCTTGATAAGCTGTTTGAGGGGTACGAGGCGGAACTGAAACGCCTTGTGGATATTAAGAGTGTCCGTTCGGATAAAGAAGAGGGACATCCGTTCGGAAAGGGGCCTGCCGAGGTGCTTGACGAAGCCGAAAAAATCTTGAACGCCCACGGTTTTTCCATGACGAACTATGAATATTACGCAGGCGAAATAAACTTAGGCGAAAATCCCGATATGATGCTTCTTGCGCATCTTGATGTTGTGCCCGAAGGGGACGGCTGGACAAGAGAGCCGTATAATATGACACGTGGGGGCGATTTACTCTACGGCAGAGGCACGACCGATGACAAGGGCGCGGCACTTGCCATGATTTACGCCATGGACGCTGTAAAGTCTGTTCTGGGTGAGCCGAAAACGGGAGTTCGACTTGTTCTCGGATGCGGTGAGGAAACGGGCAGTGAAGATATGGAATACTATTTCAAAAAGCGTCCCGTCCTTAAATATACGCTCTCCCCGGATGCCGAATATCCGCTTATAAATATCGAAAAGGGCAGATACTCTCCGACTTTCACAAAGAATATCGCAAAGACGGATAAAAATACCCGCATAAAAGAGATAAACGGCGGCGTTACGCAGAATATAGTCCCCGGTAAGGCCGGTGCCGTAATAAGCGGTGCAGGTGACACTGAAATTGCGAAAATCTGTTCGGATGTTGAAAAGAAAACGGGTGTCGGATTCACGGTTGAAACCACGGCGGACGGAGTGAAAATATCGGCAAGCGGTCAGACGGCACACGCCTCCACTCCGGAGCTCGGAAACAATGCACAGACGGCACTGATTGAAGTGCTGTGTGAGTTTGATACCGATCTTAAATCGGAGCTTGAATTTCTTAAAAAGACGTTTCCGCACGGCGAGACGGACGGCGCATCACTCGGTGTAAAGCTGTCCGATAAAGAGTCGGGTGATTTGACGCTCAACTTCGGTGTAATGCATTTTGACGGCGAGACGCTCACGGTTAATTTTGACGCGAGATGCCCCGTGAGTGCCGATGACGGCAGAGTTTCCGACAGGGCAAACAGCGTGTTTGAAGAAGCCGGATATACGAGCGACAGAGCAGTCCCCACAAAGGCTCATGTTGTCGGAAAAGACAGCGAGATTGTTAAAGAGTCGCTTGCGGTGTACGAGGAATTCACGGGAGAAAAGGCGGAGCCGATAGCAATCGGCGGCGGCACGTATGTTCATGAAATTCCGGGCGGTATTGCGTTCGGGATTGAGTTCCCGGGCAGGGATTATCATATACACGGCGCGGACGAATTCGCGGATATAAATGAGATGAAAATGACGGCGAAGATGTATGCGGAGCTGATGGTTAAGCTTGTATATTGAAATTTGCAAAGACAGGTAAAGTGTGGAGTGTGGAGAGTGGAGTGTGGAGTTTTTCTTTTGCATTAGCTTTATAATCCATGTCCGCAGGACTTCCTTGTTTCCCCGGTCCCCGGCCCCCTGATACCCGACCCCTTATGTAAGCTCTTGATTGCTGATTGTATGTGTAATTCCGATAAAATTAAAATTGATGATTAACGGTAGGTAAGACAATGGAAAGAATAAAAGCGGAGCTGCTGGCTCCCGCAGGCTCGTTTGAGGGTCTGAAAACAGCACTCTATTTTGGTGCGGACGCAGTCTATTGCGGCGGACCCATGCTGCAGCTCAGAGCCGGCAGTGCGGCGTTCTCGTTTGACGAGCTAAAAAACGCTGTCGAGTATACTCATGCTCTCGGCAGAAAAATATATGTTACGGTGAACTGCTTTGCCGTGAATGATGAAATACCGCTTGTCGGCGACTACGGCAAAAAGCTGTATGAAACCGGTGTCGATGCGGTCATTGTATCCGATCTCGGAGTAATCGCCGAGCTTCGTGAGAAGTGCCCGGAGCTTGAAATCCATGTCAGCACTCAGGCGAATGTTCAGAATTACAGGACGGCAGAAGTATATTACAACATGGGTGCAAAGCGTATTGTACTCGGGCGTGAAATGACCATGGAAGAAATCGAGCTTCTGTGCAAAAAAAAGCCCGCCGACTGTGAAATCGAGGTCTTTGTTCACGGTGCCATGTGCATGGCGTATTCGGGCAGATGTCTTTTAAGCTCGTTTATGAATAACCGTTCCGGCAACCGCGGGGAATGCTCTCAGCCGTGCCGCTGGAGCTATTATCTTGTCGAGGAAAAACGCAGAAATATGTTTATCCCGGTTGTTGAAGAGGCAGGCGCGACCGCCGTGCTGTCGTCAACCGATCTTAAGTCAATCTCGTTTATCGACAGACTCGCGAAGGCAGGTGTCACGTCGTTCAAGATTGAGGGCAGAATGAAATCCCCGTATTATGTGGCAACAGTCGTAAACGCCTACCGTCAGTTTATGGACGGGAAGGCGACGCTTGAGCAGTGCGACAGCGAGCTTGAATGTGCTTCTCACCGTCCGTACGCATCCGGATTTTATTTCGGTGAGGCAAAGGCAAGCCCCGAAAACGACGGACTTTACCGTCAGACCTGCTCTTTTACGGGCGTTGTGCTTGAAGACAACGGCAACGGCAATTACACCGTTGAAATGAGAAACCGCTTCAAAAAGGGCGACACTCTTGAAATTCTCTCCCCGTTGTCAATCGGCAAAAGCTTTGAAGTCCTCTCAATTACAGGGGAAGACGGCGTTGTGAAGGATGAGGCCGTTCTGGTGCAGGAGAAGGTTGTGGTCAGGTCGGCGGAAAAGCTGAATGTGGGGGATATTCTGAGGAAAAGACTGTAAGGCAATTAGCAATGAGCAGTTAGGCACAGAGTGGAGTGTGGAGAGTGGAGTGTGGAGTGTGGAGTTTTTCCCTGCGTAGCTTTATAATCTAAAACGCTTTGCGTTTTCCGACATTGTTAATTGTTAATTGTAAATTATTAATTGTAATTGATATTGACAACCGGGGAAAAATTAATTATAATAACTACTGTCGCAGATTTTGTGACAAAAAAAGAGAACAAGGGGTTATATCCATGGTTTTAACAGTAGTGTACAATAATATTATTATTGCATGCGCAGTTGCGGCTCTTATCGGTGCCGGCGTTGCTACACTTGTATTTCTGCTTACCGGCCGCAAGCCCAAGCTTGACGAAAACGGTCAGATTATTCCCGGGAGTGCAATTACAGCCGGTCTCAGAGATAATGTTGAAGCATTCGCCGGTATGTATGAGCCTATGTATGACATTTCCATCGGCAAGGTCGGCAAGAAGTCCGAGACCTTCGACGCATGGGCAGCCGCTATTAATGAGACAGGCAACGGTGCGTTTATTGAGGAGTTCAACAAGAAGTTCGGCAAGTACACAAAGTGGAACGCCAAGAAGAACAAGAAATTCATCAAGGCCGCAAAGAAAATGGTTAAGCTTTTCTTTAAGGCAGGCATCATCAGAAGCCACGATGTTTACACAGTCGGTGACGACACAACAGCCGAAAAGTATCATCTTGTCGGCGACGATATGATCGAGACCGATAAAGAATATGATGTTATCGCTCCCTACTGGCAGTGCGGCGACATTATTCTCGAGAAAGGCGTTATCAAGTAATTTAATATTACTACACGCAGAATAGAAAATATCTCTCCGAGGCGAAACCGTTTCGGAGAGTTTTTTATCGGTTGACGAAACAATTAAAATGTTGTATATTTAAATCAGACCATAGCTCATTCATCGCGCTAATCTCTTGCAAAGCCTTATAGCAGAATTGGCAATGAAGTGGTCAGTGGCCGGTGGCAGGTAAGTGGTCAGGGGTCAGGGGTCAGTATCCGGTGTTATAAGGAAGACACTGCGTGTCTTGGATTATAAGCTAACGCAAAAGATAAACTAATCTCTTATAATTCAGCTTATAAGTCAGCGAAGCCACACTCCACACTTTGTGCAGTTCTACTCTCCAAACTTCGCACTGCGTCTAACTGCTCCTTGCTCCTTGCTCACTTAGGCTTTGGAAAATTGCGTGTTATTAATTTGCAGTCTCCTCTGAAAGAAGGTAATCTTATCCTCTACACATCCCAAACCAAAGCCGCCATGAGGCTTTGCTTCGAAGCCCACAAAGAACAGCTTGACAAGGGCGGAATGCCGTACGTTTTTCATCCGTTTCATCTTGCCGAGCAGATGACGGACGAGGACACAACCGTTACAGCTCTTTTGCATGATGTAATTGAGGATACCTCCTACACACTTGACGATATCCGTGATATGGGCTTTTCCGAAAATGTTGTCGAAGCGTTGGGACTTCTGACGCATGATGACGGCGTACCGTATTTTGAATATATTGAGCTTATAAAAACAAACAAAATCGCGCGTGCCGTGAAATTGGCCGACCTTCGCCACAACAGCGATGTCGCAAGACTTGACGTTGTTGACGAAAAAGCAGTGAAGCGGCGTGAAAAATATCTTAAGGCAATTGAAATGCTTACCGATTGAAAGGAGAACAGATATGCGAATTATAACACTCAGCCGAGAGTTCGGCAGCGGCGGCAGAGAGCTTGCCCGCAGACTTGCGGATGAACTCGGACTGTCCTATTACGACAATGAAATTATTCAGGAAATTGCGGCGAGCGAAAATCTCGACGCCGATTATGTCGCGAGAACACTTGAAAAGGGTATCAGATGGAATATGCCCATCCACTACGCACACAGCTTTATTCCCGCTCCGTCAAGCGTCGGTGCACCTCAGCTTCTGGCGGCTCAGCATAATATCATATTAAAGCTTGCCCCCAAGGGCGACTGCATTATAGTCGGTCGTGCCGCGGATGTCATTCTGCGTGAATACAATCCGTTCAGAATTTTTGTATATGCCGACATGGAACAGAAGCTTCAGAGATGCCGCACACATATGCGTCCCGATGAAATCGATATGACCGATAAGGAGTTCGAGAAGCGTATAAAGCAGGTCGACAAAAGGCGCGCCTCGTCCTATGCACTTGTGTCCGATACTGCTTGGGGCGACAGAAGAGGGTATGATCTGTGTGTCAATACCACAAATTATGAGATTAAGGAGATTGCGCCGCTTGTCGCCGAGTTTGCCAAGCTGCACTTTGAAAATAACGGTAAATGAAAAACCAGATAAGGCTTTCCGATCATTTTACTTATAAAAATCTTTTGAGATTTGTTCTGCCGTCAATTGTCATGATGGTGTTTACGTCCATATACGGCGTTGTGGACGGACTCTTTGTTTCAAACTACGCCGGAAAAACAGCGTTCGCCGCGATAAACATAGTCATGCCGTTCATAATGGTTCTGGGCGGCATCGGCTTTATGATAGGCACGGGCGGCACGGCGCTTGTGTCTAAGGTACTCGGCGAAGGTGACGGCAAAAAAGCCAATCGATATTTTTCGATGATGGTGCTTTTCACTCTGGTTGTCGGTGCTGTGCTTACCGTTATCGGTGTTGTGTTCATGGAGCCTGTGTCACGCCTTTTGGGCGCAACGGACGACATGATAGACGACTGTGTTGTGTACGGACGGATTGTAAACGGCTTTACGATTTCGTTCATGCTTCAGAATGTTTTTCAGAGTTTTCTTATAGCCGCCGAAAAACCGAGGCTCGGTCTCGGCGCCACGGTTGCCGCAGGTGTCACAAATATGGTGCTTGACGCTCTGTTTGTCGCCGTTTTCGACTGGGGTGTCGCAGGCGCGGCAATTGCCACAGGCATCAGCCAGTGCGTCGGCGGAGTACTGCCGCTGATATATTTCATGCGTCCGAATTCCGGCAGACTGCACCTTGTGCCTGCAAAGCTTGAGCTTAAGCCCATTCTCAGTGCGTGCGGCAACGGTTCGTCGGAGCTTATGAGCAATATTTCTTCGTCAATCGTAAGCATGCTCTATAACTTTCAGCTGTTAAAGTACATAGGCGAGGACGGCGTGTCCGCCTACGGCGTGCTTATGTATGTTCAGTTCGTTTTTGTCGCAATATTCATAGGCTATTCAATCGGCTGCGCCCCCATTGTAGGATATAACTACGGTGCAAAGAACTTTGCGGAGCTTAAGAATATGCGAAAAAAGAGTATCCGCCTTATGGCTGCATCGGGTATTGTCCTTGCGGCTCTGGCGTTTTTGCTCGGCCCGCCCATTGCCAAGATATTTGTAGGCTACGACAAGGAATTGTTTGAACTCACGGTTCACGCCTTCCAGCTGTTCTCGTTCGCCTTTATCTTTGCGGGATTTAACATTTTCGCTTCGTCGTTCTTTACGGCGCTCAATAACGGTGCTGTGTCTGCGGCAATCTCGTTTTTGCGTACACTGCTGTTTCAGACCTCGTCCGTCATGCTTCTGCCGCTCATATTCGGCGTTGACGGAATATGGTACGCCGTGACCGCCGCCGAAGTCTTTGCGTGCATTATATCGACAGTGTTCCTTATTATTAAACAGAAGAAGTATAATTATTAATACTATGTAAAGCGAGGGGCCGGGGGCCGGGGACCGGGGACCGGGGAAGGAAGTCCTGCGGACTTGGATTATAAAGCTTTGCTGAATACTGACTGAAGTCGAAAATAAAAACAAAAAAACTCCCGGCTTATCCGCACAGCAACGGACAAACCGGGATATTTTTTGATAAAGCAGTATGTCTGCAACACTGGCCACTGGATACTGGATACCGGCCACTAAATCTCTCTGCCGTCCGGCAGTGTCACGAACGTCGGTGTCACGCCGAGATACGGCAGAAATACATTCAGAATATCCGAGAGCTTCACCTTCAGAACGGAAGTGTTTACGCACGGGTGAACGCCGATATATTCGTTTTTAAGAAGATCGTTGTCTATCAAAAGATTGACGGTCTTATTTTTGTCGTTCATAAGTCCGAACACGGTAGCGGAACCGGGTGTCACGCCCAGAAGCTCCTCCATTTTGTCGCCGCCCGCAAATGACAGACGGGACGAATTAATCTGCTCCGACAGATATTTTGTCTTGAATACCTTTTTGCCGGGGATTAGCAGAAGATAAAAAACGGTCTGCTGACGGTTGCACAAGAACAGATTCTTGCAAATCTCCGCACCAAGAACCTTTTCTATCTGTTCGCATATTTCCATGGTGTCGGCACGGTCGTGGTCAAGCCCTTCAAAGGGGATGCCGAGCTGCTCCAGAAGCTTATATACATTAAGCTCCTTTTCGGCTCTGTCGCCGTCCGGGCAAGATGTAAAAAATGTATCCGAAATATTCATTTTATTTTACCTTTCTGCTGTTCATTGATTTTGTCTGCCATTGTAATAAGCTTTTTGAATCTGTGATTTACACCGGATACCGAGAGATTCCCGGGCAGCTTTGCGGCAATTTCCGCACTTGAGAGCTCCATGCCGTCAAGTCTCGCTTCGGCTGTCAGCCGCAGGTCGTCGGAGAGCTTGTCAAGCCCTATCCTGTCACGGATAACACAGATTGCTTCATACTGCTTTGCGGCGGCATTTGCGCTTCTTGCAATGTTGGCGTTATCAAAATTTACACGCCTGTTTACGGTGTTGCGGACATCCTTGTACATTTTGGCTCCCATAAGCTCCATGCTCGACTCGGTCGCGCCCATAAATGACAGAGTGTCCTCTATTTCTCCGCTCTTTTTCAGATAGACGATATTGGAACCGTTGCGAAGTGTGCTTTTCGGCGTGATGGGGGTAGCGTCCTCCGTCTGTTCGCCTGTCTCGTCGAATATCTTTATAAGGTCGTCGCACAGCCCCTTTGACGGGCACGAAAATTCAAGGTGATATTCTTTTGAAGGGTCGGTAACCGTGCCGCCCGACAAAAACGCGCCTCGCATAAAAGCCGCAAAACAGCAGTCATCGTGTATATTCGCGAAGTTTATTCGCCGTTTGACTGCCGCCCCGGCAATGCCGAGATTTTCAAAAATCGTATTGATTGTTTTTGTGTCGGTTACGGTAACACTGAAATTCCCGGCATCGCTTACACTGATGTCGGGTGAAATGCCGGACAGAATGCTCACAGCCTTTGCGTAGGCGGCGGCAACATCGCTGTTCTCGGTAAGTATTGATATTTCATGCTTCGAAAAAGCCCTGCCGAAAAGCAGCAGTCCGTAGCTTTGGGCGATGCTGCAGCAGGGGGCGTTTTCGATTGCGGTGAGTTCTTTTTTTACTTCAGATGAAAAACTCATAAGATAAGTCTAATTAAGAGGTAGTCTGTTTGTTTAGTGTGGAGTGTGGAGTGTGGAGAGTGGAGTTTGTCGTAAAGGGTAAAAGCTTTGCAGATAACCAAATAAAATAGGCATAATGTACATCCATGTTAAAGTTGTGGTTTGACTGCACCTTCTGCGAAGCCTGAACCTGTCAAGTTTTTTGGACAAATAAAGTTCGTAAAAAACTAACAGTTACGA
>CAVFUV010000045.1:0-12533 GCA_963625735.1 bacterium | reverse complement strand
GGCTGGGATGCATACGATACATGCTCAAGATGCGACTACACAACTTATAATGAAATAAAGGCAACGGGTCACGACTACGGCGACGCTACATGCACACAGGCGGCGACCTGCAAGACCTGCGGCGCGACTTCCGGCACGGCTATCGGACACAAGTGGAATGACGGCGTTGTAACAACAGCTCCGACATGCACTTCAAAGGGCGTTAAGACCTATACCTGCACAAGAGATAACTGCGGTGCGACATACACCGAAGATATTGACATGCTCGATCACGAGATGCCCGATGCATACACAACAAACAACAACGGCACACATTCAAAGAAGTGCGCTAACTGCGACTACACAGAGACAGCCGACTGCACATACACGGATGTTGTGACAGCTCCCACATGCACAGCAAAGGGTTACACAACTCATACATGCTCCGTCTGCGGATACAGCTACATCGACAGCGAAGTTGAAGCAAACGGCCACAAGTATGTTGACACGGTAACCGCTCCGACATGCACCGAGAAGGGTTACACCACTCATGTCTGCTCCGTATGTCAGGATACATACACAGACAGCGAAACCGATGCACTCGGTCATAACTGGGACAACGGCACCGTAACAAGCGAGCCGTCATGCACATTTACCGGAATTAAGACATACAAGTGTCAGAACGCCGGCTGCACAGAAACCAGGACCGAAATTCTTGAGGTTGTTCCTCATACACTTCCCGATACCTACACAAAAAATAATGACGGCACACACTCCAAGAAGTGCGCAAACTGCGATTACACAGAGACAGCCGACTGCACATATACCGATGTTGTGACAGCTCCGACATGCACAGCGAAGGGTTACACAACTCACACCTGCGACATTTGCGGATACAGCTACATCGACAGCGAAGTTGAAGCAAACGGCCACAAGTATGTTGACACGGTAACAGCTCCCACATGCACCGAGAAGGGTTACACCACTCACGTCTGCTCCGTATGTAATGATTCTTACACAGACAGCGAGACCGAGGCACTCGGTCACACCGGCGGCAAGGCTACATGCAAAGAACTTGCGGTCTGCGATCGCTGCGGCAAGACCTACGGCGAATACGGTTCACACGATTACGGTGACGCTACATGCACAGAGGCGGCAACCTGCAAGATCTGCGGACAGACTTCAGGCGACGCGATCGGCCATGAGTATTCCGTACTCAAGACTAAGGTTGAGCCGACCTGCACAGAAAAGGGTTACAGCGTTTACAAGTGCGTACGCTGTGACGAGACCGAAACAAGAGATTATGTTGACGCACTCGGTCACGCATATGATAACGGCATTGTAACAACAGCTCCGACATGCACCGAAAAGGGCGTTAAGACATTCACCTGCACAAGAACGGGATGCACAGCGTCCTACACCGAAGAAGTAGCCGCCAAGGGTCACACCGACGGCACAGCCGAAAAGACAAATGTTGTTGAAGCCAAGTGCGCAACAGAAGGTTCATACGACCTTGTGACAAAGTGCACAGTCTGCGGCGAAGTCACAAAGACAGAGCATAAGACAGTTGCGGCGACGGGTCACACCGACGGCACAGCCGAAAAGACAAACATTGTTGAAGCGAAATGCACAACAGAAGGTTCATATGACCTTGTAACAAAGTGCACAGTCTGCGGCGAAGTCACAAAGACAGAGCATAAGACGGTCGCGGCAACAGGACATAATTATATGGCTGTTGTAACAGATCCCACATGCACAGAGAAGGGTTACACAACCTATACATGCGACAAGTGCGGTGATAGCTACAAGACAGACGAAACAGCGGCACTCGGTCACGATATGCAGTTCGCAGACCCCGTTAAGGCGGCAACATGCAAAGAGGAAGGCTCCGATCTTTATAAGTGCTCACGCTGTGACGCGACTGAGACGAGAGCGACTGCAAAGACAGCTCATACAGAGGTTGTTGACGAAGCCAAAGCGGCTACATGTACGGCGACAGGTCTTACCGAAGGCAAGCACTGCTCGGTCTGCGGTCTTGTCATTGCAGAACAGGAAACCGTTCCGATGGTTGACCACACTGTCGCTACAAGTGAATATGTTGCTCCCACATGTGAAACAAATGGCAAGACGCAGGGCAAGTACTGCTCCGTCTGCGGCACTGTAATCACGGCATCAACCGAAATTGCGGCTACCGGTCACAAGTGGAGCATCGTTGAAAGAGTTGAACCCACATACGGCACAGAAGGCTATATCAAGTATGTATGTGCCAACGATTCAACACATACAAAGACAGAGACTGTTGCGAAGCTCACAGGCGGCATTGAGGATATCACGGTTGATATTCCCGAAGGCGGCAAGCTTCCGATAATCGACGGTAAGGAAAATAAGATTAATGTCAACACCACACCTGCGGACGCAACGGAGAAGATTAAGTACACTTCATCCGATGAGAACGTAGTAAAGGTTGACGAAAACGGCGTTGTTACGGTTATAGGCGACGGCGAGGCTGTTATCACGGTTGAAACCGAGGACGGCAGAGTTTCCGTTGATATCCCCGTAAGCGCGAAGAAGCTTCATACAGTTACATTCAAGACGAACGGCGGCGACACGACCGAAAAGCTGTTTATAGGCGATATGCCCACAGCTCCGACGGTTGAGAGCTACACAACCGAGGATTCGTTCATACACGCATTCAAGGCCTGGACTGTAAACGGCACAAAGACAGATGTCAAGGCAGTTGCCGGCGACACGGTTTACACAGCTGTTTATACCGAGCCCGCTGACTATACGGCGGTTGACAAGGCGGCTGAGGAGCTTGACGAGATTATAAATTCCGGCAAGGCAGACGAAACCGCACTCGCCGACAAGCAGGCCGAAATAGACGCACTCAAGGAGAAAATCGATGAGATTAACTCCGGCAGAAATACACGTGACAAGGACGAGCAGTCCGAGATTGACGAGATAACGACAAAGATTAACAATATTATTCTTGTTATCTATCCCGAGTCGGGCAGCACTCTTGAAATCAGAGGCGGCAATTCGTTCTATTCCGGTACGGTTATTTCTCTTAAGGCGTACAAGATGCCCGTTAACGTTGAAGCTACGAATGTAAAGTGGACTTCATCCGATGATGATATCGTAACGTTCGCAAACGGCAAGCTGTATGCGTTCGGCGAAGGCACTGTTACACTGACGGCTGAAAGCGACGGACTTAAGGCGAACAAGACAATAAATGTCGTCGCAGGCGGAAACAGACGAATTGTAAAATTCCGGAACATGAACAAGATGCACTATATTGTTGAGGGATTCTACACTGTCTATAATTCCGGTGCGATTTACTGGTCAAATGACTATGATCTTGACTTTGAGATTTATACATATTCGAATTTTGGCTATGATTCGGTAATCGTTTATGTAAACGGCAATGAAGTTAAGGAGAACGCCGACGGCACATATACAATTCCCGCAGGCTCGGGCAACGTTGTTGTAACGGTAACCGGCGCGGTTGTTGAAGATGACGGCAACGGCAACGGCTCCAAGATTTCGTTCTGGGAGTGGCTGATGAGGCTGTTCAGAAAGATAATCAACTTCTTTAAGGGAATATTCAAGAAGTAAGACAAAATAAAAAATCGTGTTCATCCGAGAGGATGAACACGATTTTTTTAGTGAGTAGTAAGTAGTGAGTAGTAAGTAGTGAGTAGAAGTGGCCGGTATCCGGTTGTAAAAGTATCCAGTATCCAGTGGCCAGTGACCAGTGAATAGGGAAGGCACGGAGTTCCTTGGATTATATGGCTTCGCAGGAGGTGAGAGGGGTTAGTAGCTGCGGACAAGTGAGATGACTTTGCCGAGGATGATGAGCGTGTCGGAGATGATGGGGGCGTAAAGGTCGTTTTCGGGCTGAAGACGGAAGTGGCCGTTCTCTTTATAGAAGCGTTTTACGGTGGCTTCGTCATCGATGAGCGCGACGACAATTTCTCCGTTTTCGGCTACGGGTGTCTTTTTGGCTATGATAATATCACCGGAGAGAATGCCGGCGTTTATCATGCTGTCGCCCTTGACCCGTAGCGCGAAAAGCGGCTCATCGGGCACGTTTTCGGCGGGGAATGGAATGTAGCCTTCAATTGCCTCAACCGCTAAAATAGGCATACCGGCAGTAACAGTGCCCAGAATGGGGACCTGAGTTGCGGGTCTGTCGGTGCTCATAATCTTTATGGAGCGTTTGTGCATGGGGTCACGCTCAATATAGCCGGCATCCTCGAGTGCGTCAAGGTTCACCTGTACGGAAGAGGGGGATTTAAGACCGACTGCCGCACCGATTTCACGCACCGTCGGGGGAACTCCCTTCTGCGCACGCTCGGCAAGAAATTCATATATTTTTTTTTGGGTTTTGTTAAGCTCTTTCATGTGGAAGATACTCCTGTAAATTTATAATCAAGAGTATGATAGCACAAATGTTCTTAAAATGCAAACGTTTGTTTTAAAAAGTTAGCAAGGAGCAAGGAGCAGTTGCACGAGAGTGGAGAGTGGAGTGTGGAGTTGGCTTCGCAAGAGGTCGAAAATGTAAAGGTTGGGGCTTTACCGATGTTCAAAACTATGTCAAAAATGTTGAAAAATATGGGGCTGAGGTGGAAATAATGTTCAAAAAGCGGTGATTCAGTTGATGGGGAGCTCGTACGGGGTGCGTTTTTCGTAGAGGGTGACGCTGTTAAAGCCTGCACGTGCGGCTGTGGTCATTGCAAGATCAAGGCCGTTTCCGACGTCATCGTGAAAATAGCTTTCGGAGCCGAAGGTGATATGCGTGCCGCCAAGCTCACGGAACTTATCTATGATGTTAAAATATATATTACGGATTTTCTCCGAGCCCATCAGATCACGGGTGTTGATTTCGAGGGCGGCGTTTTTGCAGCTGAGGGCGGTCAGAACGGGGATGAAAGCGTCCGCAAGGTCAGACGGGATGTTTGTAAGATCACGATAGGGGAGCATAAGGCGAGAGAGAACATCAAAATCGGTGTTGTCTATGACCGTCAGAAGCTCCGAAACATAGTCCGCGGTGAAGTCACGCACCGCGGCTTCATCCGAGTCGGGTGATACGGTTTTGCCGGACCTTAGCTTTGTTATGCTTGTGAGGACAATATCATACTCCTGCTTGATGAGAATTTTTGCCGCCTGCTGAGGCTCAAAAAGGATGTTGGCAAACTCAATCCCGGCGAGAACGAGAACAGACTCGCAGAAGAGCTTTTTGGCCTTGAGCATGTCGAAAAACGAGTGTCGGATACGCCTTAACGAGTCGGCGGGGTCGAATGCGGCAAGGTCGCACAGGTCTGTAAACGCAACCGCGCGCAGACCCTTTGCGGCGGCTGTCTCGCAGAGGTAGGATACCTTGTCGTTGCCGCCGTCGGTGTTGTTGGTGTAAATGTGAAGATCGAGGTTCGGAGTGTGAGTCATTGTGTTACGCCTGCCTTTAGATTAAGAGGGAAATTTGTGGAGTTAATGCGGTAAAGTGAGCAAGGAGCAAGGAGAAGTGCTTGTTCAATTAACAATTAACAATGTCGGAAGGCACACAGTGCCTTGGATTTATAAAGCTTCGCAGAAGTGGGATTTTTTTATTTTGCAAGTTCCTTGAAGGCGGGGAGATATTTTTTGAGGATACGGGCTGCTACGATGTCGATTTTCTCGTCGTCGGACAGATCAAGCATAAAATCAGATGAATCCATGTCGATTATAAGATATTTAGGCTTGTTGTTTTTGAGAATAACAGCTTCACCTTTCTGATCGACTTTTCTTGCGACTGAGGAGAAGTTCTGATTTGCCTGTGTCATGGAAAAAAGAGAGTCGGTATTGATGTACATAAAATCAGCTCCGTGAAATAGGATTTATTTGTCCTATATTACATAAAATCTTAATGGGAAAATCAAGTACAACGGGTAAAAAAAGTTAGCAAGGAGCAAGGAGCAAGGAGCAGTGCTTGCTCAATTAACAATTAACAATTAACAATTAACAATGTCGGAAGGCACACAGTGCCTTGGATTATATTTTAATGCATAATGAAGAATGCATAATGCAATAAAATGAAGTCGCCTGATGGCTATGAAGTCGCTGTGCTATGAAGCCGCACCTGCGGTGCTATGAAGCCGCCTTCGGCTATTGCCATCGCATGAAGCCGCCTTCGGCTATTGTTATCACATGAAGTCGCCTTCGGTTATGAAGTCGCTGTGCTATGAAGTCGCCTTCGGCTATTGCTATCGCATGAAGCCGCCTTCGGCTGTTGTTTTCACAACTATTTTATCACCCTTTAAAATTTTTGTAAACCCCTACCAAATCCATTGCAGCTGTGCTACAATGGCAATTAACAATTAATAATTAACAATTAACAATTGAGGAAAACGCTAAAGCGTTTTGAATCATAAAGCTCCGCTGACGATTAACTTACCTTCATAAAACAGTTTTAAATTTTGCGAAGCTATATAAATCCAAGTCCGCAGGACTTCCTTAGTTACCCCGACCCCCGACCCCTGACATCCGGCCCCTTATGCCATTGCTGATTTCTAATTTCTAAAAGGAGACCCCTGCCATGCTTCTTCCCGCACCCTGCAAAATAAACCTCACCCTCGACCTTGTCCGCACTCTGCCCGACGGCTACCACGCTATAAACACGGTCATGCAGACGGTGTCACTGCGCGATTTTGTAACGGTTGAAAAAAACGACACGCCCGGCATTGTTCTGACCTGTTCGGACACGAATGTGCCGACCGATGCCAAAAACACGGCATACAGGGCAGCAGAGCTGTTTCTCCTGCACGCAAATATCGCCGACGGCATTAAAATTCATATAGAAAAGCACATTCCGCATGAGGCGGGCCTTGGCGGCGGCAGTGCAGATGCGGCGGCGGTTTTCAAGGCACTTGAAAAAATGTACCCCGGTGTGCTTTCGAATACCGATATTCTGTCGCTCTGCTTAAAGGTCGGTGCGGACGTTCCGTTCTGCTTTGTCGGCGGCACGGCGTTGTGTCAAAATAAAGGAGAGGTTATTGCTCCGCTGACCCCTTTCTCGTCATATGTCGTTATAGCGAAGCCCGATGAAGGCGTGTCCACGGCGGCGGCGTTCAGGCGGTTTGACTCGGCGGAAAATCTCACGCACCCCGATGTTGCATCATTTGTCTTTTACGCACAGAAGGGCGAATACAAAAACGCTTTTTTGTCGGCGTCGAATATTTTCGAACAGCTGACCGACGTTAAGGCAGGCTCGGCGATAAAAGACACGCTTATAAAAAACGGAGCTTACTGCGCTTCAATGTCCGGCAGCGGGTCGGCGTATTTCGGACTTTTTGACACACCGGAGCAGTCGGAAAACGCGAAAAATGAGCTTAAAACGCTTGTGCCGTTTGTCGAAATTGCCAAATGTGAATAAAACAAATTTACAACAAAATTACTTTCTTTTATTCACAGCTTTTTAATATTTAAACATCAATTTTGCGGTATTTAGCTGTCTTTTGTCTAATGTAACAAAAAAAACCTTAAAAATTCGTCTTATTTTGCCCTTTACGAGTAGCTTTTTCTTTGATAAAATTATACTGTATCAATCTGATTGAAAGGATGATGACTATGAATAACAAACGAGGTTACTTCAAAAGAACCTTGAGCCTCATGCTGAGCCTCCTGCTGGTGCTCGGCACATTCTGCTTCTTCAATCCGTTTAAGGAGACGGTGGAAGTTGCTGAGGCGGCAACGGCAGGCAGCTACACTTGGCGTGTCAGAGGTACTTCCTCAAACGACACCGGCGGTTGGGATAAGGGTATCCTG
Source organism: bacterium (assembly GCA_963625735.1). GTDB lineage: Bacteria > Bacillota > Clostridia > Oscillospirales > Acutalibacteraceae > RUG806. The sequence continues at coordinate 4,754 of CAVFUV010000045.1, read as the reverse complement.
AGAGTTTACGGCAAGCCCAACAACGGCACCGGTACTCAGGTGTGCATTTATAACCAGAGCAACATGAAAATCAACTGGAAAGCAACCGACAAAAACTGGTCCGGCAATCAGACCACAAGTCAGTATCCCACCCGTCTTGAATATGAATATTCATTCGGTGGCGGTATTTCACATCGTAAAATGGATGCCTGGCTGTACATAGATGTTCTAAAGAACGGCACATGGACTCAGGTCTTGGCGGTACGATGCTATTCGTATGAATGGGGCACAAACAGCGGCACAAAGTCAGGTGATGTATCTGCACTTCCTGCTATAGCTTCTGTTACTCTTTCCGGTGATGGCAGCACGACAGTACCCCGTACCGGAACAGCAAGTGCATCAACCGGCTCTGCTACGGTATATGATGATTACGGTAAAGAATGGTATCAGGAGCCAACATACAATTACAGCGTAAGTGCGCCCACAGGATTTACCTATACCACATCTAACAGCGACAAGGGTGTCATTACCGTAAATAACAACGCTAAAGAATGGGTTGCCAGCTATAACGGTTCAACATATTATCGTACAATAAACGTTCAGGCGACATTAGGCAACAAGACATCGGGATGGGTAACGCTCACATTTTATAACTGTCAGTATTATGCTATATTCTATAATTACACTATAACAGCCGACAATAAAGTCGGTTCGACTTCTGAAAAACAAAGAATCGGGGCATACTACAAATATAACACGACATTCAACCCGAGTAATGCCGCATTGGACGGCTGGGTATTCAAAGGTTGGAATACAGATTCCACTGCTTCAACAGGCGTAACTTCATTTACAAGATCGCTTACGGCTGATGTTCCTTACTATGCGATTTATGAGAAGAATGTTTACGCGAAGTTTAACTACCTTGACGCAAACGGCAATGCTATGTCAACGACTTCAACAAATCCTGCAGTAACATTCACAACACTGCAAACATCGGGAAGCATTTCCGAAAGTATTATACCGACTGTTCCGCAGACGATAACAAAGGACGGTCACGATTGGACATTTGTCGGTTGGCGTAATGACACCGACGGTGCCACATATGAGTCATGGGACGATATCAACACCATATATCCCGAGAATTACAAAAACGGCGGTGCTCAGAATTATTATGCTGTGTACGTGAGAAGTTTCGATCTTACCCTTGACGGCAACGGAAACAACAGAGAACAGCATTTCAAAGATAAGAAACAGTATCTTAATACAAATGGCGCAAAGTCGAGCGTAACAATTACATATGATGATATTAAGGGTTACACCGATTCAATTGCAAATGCAACATTTGCCGGTTGGTCCGATAAGTCAACAACCGAATATAAGGAAGTAGCCAAGAGCGGCACAAGCTGGACATTTACAGAAGATGCATCCATCTATGCAATTTATTCCGTTGATGTTAGTTTCTATAACGAAGGTGTCAAGTACGGGTCGACGCAGACTATAACCAGAGGCAAAAACGCAACAGACCCCGCACCGAATTACACAGGTGATCCCGGTTTTGCAAGACCCACAAAAGACTGTGACAAAGAATACGAATACTATTACAACGGTTGGGACAAGAGCCTCAACAACATCACCGAAAACACCGATATCAATGCGACATATGAAAGCGTTCTGCATACATATGTAACAACCTCAACATACGTCATCCCCACATGTACCGAAAACGGCAGCAAGGCTGTCAAGTGCGGCAATATAAGAAAAGACACCGGCGAATATTGCTATCATATTATCGATCCCCTTAACAACAATCTTAACAATATTACCGATGTTGACGCATACGGTCACTCATGGGTAACAACTCCCGCAAAGGAACCCACCTGCACAACAGACGGTTACACAATGCAGAAGCAGTGCTCACGCTGCACAGTATACGCTGTTGACGAAAACGGCAATGAGATTAAGCAGACAGTTGTACCGGCACTCGGTCACGATATCGATTTCGAGCACGACACACCCATTGAGGTATTCGAGCGCAACTGCGTAGCGGACGGCTATAAGATCTATAAATGTAAGCGTGACGGCTGCACATATACCGAAAAGGTTATCACAGAAAAAGCCGATTCAACACTTCATAATGAGGTTGAAATACCCGCTGTTGAAGTAACATGCACAACCAACGGTTCAACAGCAGGCATTATATGCTCCGTTTGCGGCGCTATAATCGTACAGCCCAGAACAATCATCTGCGAAGGCCACAAGTGGGAAGTAGTTAAGGCAAAAGCCGCTACATGCACAGAAGACGGCTGCACAGAGGGCAAGAAGTGCTCGGTATGCGGACTTGTAATCTCCACTTCAGAGGTTATCCCCGCAACAGGTCACACTCTTGAAACAATTGAAGCAAAAGACGCAACATGCACAGAAGCGGGCAACACCGCAGGTGAAGTCTGCTCCGTATGCGGCGAAATCCCCGAAGGCTCAACATACAGCGTAATTTCGGCACTCGGTCACGAATATCTCACCGAGCCCGTAATAGTAAAGGCAGCAACATGCTCCGAAACAGGACTTCAGAGAATTTCATGTCAGCGTTGCGGCGGCGGTGAAGTCAAAGAAGAGGTCATACCCAAGCTCCCACACACCGAAGAAGAAATTGCGGCGGTCGAGGCTACATGCTCCTCCTATGGCTATACAGCCGGCACAAAGTGCTCTGTCTGCGGCGAGATAATAGTTGCTCCCGAAAAGATAGACAAGCTTGAGCATACATGGGAAGTAGTTGAAGAAGGCTACCCCGCAACATGCACAACAGACGGCAAGACAACTTCATTTAAGTGCTCTGTCTGCGGCGCGACAAAGGGCGGCAACGTTCTTAACAAGAGCGGTCACTCCTACGGCACATATGCGGAAATCCTCGCTACATGCGAAGGCCCCGGCAAGCAGTTCAAACGCTGCGGCAACTGCGGTGCCACAACTGTAACGGAATCAAATCCTCTCGGTCATGACTACGAAGAGGTTGCCGAGGTCGCGGCTACATGCACAACAGCCGGCACAAAGGCAGGCGTTGTCTGCTCACGCTGCGGCGACATTCAGAGCGGCTGTGAAATAATTGAAGCAACCGGTCACAACTGGGTTGAAAAGACAGTTGAAGCCACATGCACAACAGACGGCAAGGTTTATATGGTATGCTCGGTCTGCGGCACGGAGGGCGAAACAATCTCCACAACACCCGCACATCATACAGAAGTAGCTGTTGCCGAAGTAAAGGCTACATGCACACGCTCCGGTTACGCAGCCGGCATAAAGTGCTCCGTATGCGGCGAAATCCTCTCCGGCTGCGAGAGAACAGAGCCTGCAGAGCATAGTGTATATGTTGAAAAAGCTGCAAAAACAGCGACATGCTGTGAGGCAGGTTGGACAGAGGAGACAAGATGTGCGAACTGCGGTATTGTAATTAAGAAATCACTTAGCGTTGCTCAGCTTGATCATACATACAGTTCTTGGACAACCGTAAAAGAAGCAACATGCACAGAAGGCGGTCTTAAGGTAAGATACTGCACAGCGTGCGGTGAGCCCGATGATGAACAGATGACACTTCTCCCGAAGGGTCACTCATACAGCGGCTATGCAACTCTCTATGAACCCACCTGCACAGACAAAGGCTGCAAACAGCGTATATGCAAGAACTGCGGCGAAATTGAAGATGTGGCGATTGAGGCAAAGGGTCATGTAAAGAAAGCTGTATCCGAAGTTGCGGCCACATGCACGGCAGACGGTCATACCGCCGGCGTAAAGTGCAGCACCTGCGGCATAACACTTGAAGGCATTGAAACTCTTCCCGCAACCGGTCATACATGGGAAAAGACAAGCTCCGTCGAAGGCGACTGCGAGCATGACTCCTATGATGTATATACCTGCGCAACCTGTGGTGAAACAGAAAACCGTATAACAAAGTACTGCACTGGTCACGAGAGCGAAACAGCTCCCACATGCAAGCAGAGATGCGTTTGCGACATCTGCGGTCAGGAATACGGCGACTACGGCGATCATAACTACGAAGCCGTAACAACCGCTCCCACATGCACAAAGGACGGCTACACAACATACACCTGCACATACTGCGGTGATACATATACGGCTCTGCCCACAAAGGCAACAGGCGTACACAGTTATGTTGAAGTCGGTGTAGAAAAAGAAGCTACATGCACCGAAGAAGGCACAAAGATTCTCAAGTGCAAGTCCTGCGGCGAAACAGTTACCGAGACTATCCCCGCAAAGGGCCACAACGTAACAGAGTGGACCGTTGACGGCAGCAACTGCTCCGGCACATGCGCCGAGTGCGGCGAAGTCGTAACAAGACCCGCAACAGACTCCGACTACACAGTATGCGATCGCTGCGGACTCAAGCACACAAGAAGCACAGGCCTCTTCAAGTACAAAGGCGTATTCTGCTCAATCAGATACTTCTTCCGTCAGATAGCTAAGCTGTTCAAGAAGTAAGAGATAAGGGCGTTAGACCCGAAATAAATTAAAAAAACTCCCCGGATGCGGCGTTGGCTGCGGATGGGGAGGTTTTTTTATAGTTTGGAGTGTGGAGAGTGGAGTGCGGAGTTGCTTCGCAAGAGGCAAAAAAAGTCAGCAAGGAGCAAGGAGCAGTTAACAATAACATAAGGGTCGGGGCGGGCAAATAAAATGAAGTCGCCTGACGGCTATGAAGTCGCTGTGCTATGAAGCCGCCTGACGGCTATGAAAAATGAGCTTCGCAGGAGGTGGGGCTTTGTACG
>CAVFUV010000044.1:0-12787 GCA_963625735.1 bacterium | reverse complement strand
TGCCAAAACCCAAAAGTACGGTTTTGACTCGGGCGGCAACTATACAGAGGATTCGGCAAGACAAAAAACAGGCACGGCATACGCAAAGATTCAGGGAATTACGGTTGCTTACAATGGTAATTCGAGCTGGTGGACACGCACAGCATGGAACTGTCTGAGTTCTGAAAGCGGAAGCTATGACGGCTCATTAAGAAATGGATTTGCAGATATAATACAGGGAGTTGTCCCGGCGCTTAAGTTCTATCCGAATAATCCCAAAGAAATCACTGTAACATATGAGCTTAACGGCGGCGACTGGGCAACCGACTACGAAGCCCCCACAAGCTATATGTCAAACAAGGAGCTTTCTCAGCCTACCGCGGATAATGTTAAAAGATACGGATATGATTTTAAGGGTTGGGAGCTTACGGTAAACACCGAAACAACTCAGACCTACAAAGCGAAATGGGAGAGGACATATTACACTGTTAACTTCGACTATAATCATGATGATTTTACCGGCTCTGCCCGGAAGCAATATGGAGATAAACTGGAATTTTCATGGACACCGTGTCGAGACGGTTATACATTTGTCGGCTGGGAGGGGCTTCCCGAAACCATGCCCGCACATGATATAACCATAACCGCAAAGTGGGAAATCAATCATCATACGATTACTTATGATTACGGCTACGGAAACAATAACATAATTACCGAAGAGCTGGACTGCGGCTCGACTATTACGGTCCCCGAGCTTAAAAGAGAGGGTTATACATTTACCGGATGGTTAGGGGATAAGACTGTACCCGAAACAATGCCTGACAAAGACCTCTATTTTGTCGCCTGCTGGACACGCAATGAGTATACACTCAAATTCGTTCTCGACAACGGAGAAGATGACATTGAAGTCAAGAAAAAATATGACTACGATATTACGACGCCTGTCCCGACAAAGGAAGGATACAGATTTGTCGGATGGGATAAAAAAGTACCGTTCCATATGCCTGCCGAAGACGTGACTTTTACCGCACAGTGGCAGGTGAAGCAGTATACGCTGACATTTGGTCTTGATAACGGCGAAGATGATGTTGAAATAACTCGGGATTACGGCACAGCTGTAACAGCACCCACCCCGATAAAAGAGGGGTACACTTTCGCAGGCTGGGACAATGCCGTCCCCGCAACAATGCCGGCATATAGTGAAAGCTACGTTGCAAAGTGGAGCATTAACAAGTACACACTCAGATTTGTTCTCGGCAACGGCGAAGACGATGTTGTCATTACAGAAGACTACGGCACAGCCTTAAGTGTACCCGTACCGACAAAGGACTACTGCGCATTTGACGGATGGGACAAAACAGTGCCGACTTCAGTTCCGGCTGAAAACGCAACCTATACCGCAAAATGGAAGGGCAACACCTACGCTGTAAATTATGAATTAAACGGCGGTACAAACGCAGACGGCAACCCCGAAAATTACACTTACGGCACAGGAGTCACCGAGCTGCTCACACCCACAAAAGAAAATTATACCTTCATGGGATGGACGCTTGACGGCGAAGCGGTGACCGGTGTTTGCTCAACACAGCACGATGACATTACCCTTGTTGCAAATTGGAAGCTCAGTCAGACTGCCCCGAGCGTTGTTCCCGAAATCGAAAGTCTTACGGATGATTCTATAACAATCAAGCCCGTTGAAGAAAACGAAAACGGCGCGAAGCCCGAGTACAGCATTGACGGCGGCAAAACATGGCAGGAAGACAATGTATTTACAGACCTTGACCCCGATACAGAATACACTGTCGCAATCCGCTACGGTGAGACAGATACCTACGCTCCGTCCTCAGTCGGAGAAAGCACGGTCATAACAACCGACTCAGACGACTCTTCCACCGGCGGTGGTGTCAGAATGTTCTATTTGTTTAAGTGGCTGCTTGAGTTCTTAAACAAGCTCATGGCAAAAATGTTCGACATCCTCGGCTGGGCATACTAATCGGCTTAAATCAAAGCTAAACTAAATCTAACGGGGCTGCGGCAAAACCGACTCACCGCCGCAGCCCCACAAATAAAAAAAACACCGCAGTGTACGCCTTGTACCGCCGCGGTGTTTTCTTCCATTAGTATTTTTGATTCGAATTACAGATACTTTTCCGCAAACTCAAGGAATGCGTTGCTTCTTGCCGCGGTTGCTTCCTCAAACTGACTGCCGAGCCAGTGATCGGCACCGATGTATGTAATCATAACACTGTCAACTCCGGCATTTTGGAGTGCTTCGTATAAATCCGTTGAATTTGAATACGGAACCATAGTGTCCTTGTCGCCCTGAACCACAATTGTAGGCGGTACGGAAGACGTGACCATTGAAAGGGGAGAGATGCTGTTGATAACATCCTGTTGTTCGTCTGTGTTAAATGAAGTTATCGCAACACCCGACAAAGAGGACATCGCAATGTGAGCATAGTTGCCCATTGTGGTTGTGCTTTTCTTTGAGTCTTTCAGAAATTCCGTCGGAGCGCAGTTTGACACGACAAACGCAATGTCAATGGGGCAGTCCACATAATGATTGTATGCATACATTAAAGCGATGTGAGCGCCTGCCGAATGACCTGTTATAATCATCTTGCCGATTGTTATTCCGCTGTTTTCAAGTGTCTCTTTTAGCTTTGCAATTGCGTTGCCGATATCGTCAACCATATCATATGCAGTTGCTCCGTCCGATATTTTGCGGTAGTCGGCTGTTACGGCAATATAGCCGAATTCCTCCGCCGCTTTTTTGCAGTTGTCATTAAACTCGGAGCCGTCACCCATAAGCCACGCACCGCCGTGAATCGCAAACAATATATTTACCGTGCCTGTGGTGTCTGCCGGGTAAAACACATCCATTTTCTGAGTTTCGTCTGTACCGTACATTATTCTCGTCGCGCCGTCCGGAATATCCGAAACCTGCTGACCGCATCCCCAGGACGATAACAGCCCCGAAAAAAATACGAAAATCGAAAGCCCGAAAGAAAATATCTTCGTTAAAATTGTTGTCATTCAATCACTTCCAAAAAAGAATATGTGATTATTTTAACACAATTTCAGTGAATGTAAATACAGCTTGTCAAATTATTTTACCGATATGACATCATAGCCCTTATCGGTTACGGCTTTTGTCAGAATATCATTTTCCGTGTCCGCAGTGAGAGTTACAACGGCTGTGCCTTTTTCGTGGCTGACCTCGGCGTTTGATACACTGTCGAGAGCTTCAAGAGCCTTTTTTACTGTCATTTCGCAGTGCGGGCACATCATGCCCTCAATTGTGATTGTCTTTGTGTTCATGTTCGTTTTAGTCCTTTCTTCTTTATAAAATTTCGATAAATCGATATCGATCGATTTTTTCTTTTTGTCTTTGCTTTTGTTATGGATTTTCAGAAGATTCAGTCTTAACGCGTTTGTGCATACGCAGAAGCTCGATAAACTCATCGCCGCCGCACCGAACATCGGTTTTAATGTAAGCCTCAAAGGAATAAGCACACCGGAAGCGAGCGGTATTCCGATGCTGTTATAGATAAACGCCCAGAACAGATTTTCGTGAATATTTGTAAGTGTTCTTCTTGACAGACGGATTGCCGCACCGACATCCGAAAGATTGCTTTTCATCAGAACAACATCCGCCGCGTCAATCGCTATGTCCGCACCCGCTCCTATTGCTATGCCTATATCCGCACGGGTCAGAGCCGGAGCATCGTTTATGCCGTCGCCGACCATTGCGACCTTGCCGAATTTTTTAAGCTCCTGAATGACGGCGTCTTTTTCGTCGGGCTTTACATCCGAAATTACATTTTCTATATCAACCTGTCTGCCGATGGCCTTGGCTGTTTTCGCATTGTCGCCTGTCAGCATTACAACGGTAATGCCCATATTTTTAAGCTCACGAACGGCGCTGATACTGTCTTCTTTTATGACATCGGCAACGGCTATAATACCGCAGAATTTTTCATCCGTCGCAAAGAACAGGGGAGTTTTGCCGCTGTCGGCAAGCTCGGACGCCTTTTTGAGCATATCATCGGGTATATTTGTCTTTTCGAAAATAAGATTTCTGTTTCCGGCGTAGGCGTTTTTTCCGTCGATTACAGCGTTTACGCCCGCCCCGGGGAGTGCCGTAAAATTGTCGGTATAGAGCAGCCTGATATTTTGCTCGCTGCATTTTTCGGTGATCGCCTTTGCAAGCGGATGCTCGCTTTTTGCTTCAATGCTGCCCGCAAGCGACAAAAGCTCATTTTCACTTACGCCGTCAGCCGTCAGAATATCCGTTACAACAGGAGTTCCCTTTGTGACCGTTCCCGTTTTGTCGAGTGCCACAATCTGCACTCTGCCTGTCTCTTCAAGGGCGGCGGCAGTCTTGAACAGTATGCCGTTTCTCGCACCGACGCCGTTCCCGACCATTACCGCAACGGGCGTGGCAAGACCTAAGGCACACGGACAGCTTATGACAAGCACCGAAATGCCTCTTTCAAGTGAGTATCCGATATCGTGGCTTATGAAGTACCAGATAATTGTTGTAACAAGTGCGATTGTCATGACCACAGGCACAAATACCGCCGATACCTTGTCGGCAGTTTTTGCGATTGGTGCTTTTGTTGCGGCGGCATCGCTCACCGTTTTAATTATTTTTGAAAGAGTTGTATCTTCACCGACGCTTGTTGCACGGCATTTTATAAATCCGCTTGTGTTTACGGTCGCGGTGTAGACACTGTCCCCGACATTTTTGTCTGCCGGGATGCTCTCTCCTGTAAGTGCCGACTCATTTACAGCCGTAACACCCTCGATTATTACACCGTCAACAGGAATTTTTTCACCGGGACGAACAACAAAAATGTCATTTACATTTACATCACTTGCGTTAACCGTTATTTCCGTGCCGTTTTTAATGACGTTAGCGGTGTCGGGTGAAAGACCGATAAGACTTTTAAGCGCATCGGTTGTTTTGCCCTTTGAATACGCTTCAAGCGTTTTGCCCACCGTTATAAGAGTAAGTATCATCGAAGCCGATTCAAAGTTGAACTTTTCCATAAGCTCCATGGTTTTTGCACTGTCGCCGTCCGCGACGGATTTTGTCATGGCAAACAGCACGACAACACTGTATATAAACGCCGCGGATGCCCCGAGAGACACAAGCGTGTCCATATTCGGCGCACGGTTCAAGAGTGCTTTTGTGCCGCTTATAAAGAACCGACGGTTAATAACCATTATAACTATTGTCAGAAGCAGCTCGACAAGCCCCATTGCAACATGGTTTCCGTTAAAAAATGAGGGGAGCGGAAAACCGAACATCATGTGCCCCATAGAAAAATACATCAGCACAAGAAGCACAATGACTGAGCTTATCAGACGCTTTTTAAGAAGGGGAGTTTCCCTGTCTTTCAGTTCATCATCTTTTGACGGATTTTTGCTTTTGTTTTCTCCCTTTACGCTTGCACCGTACCCGGCTTTTTTAACTGCGGATATAATCTCTTCTTCTGTTGCCGTGCCTTCAACGCCCATTGAATTTGTAAGCAGACTTACACTGCACGAAGTGACACCTTCAACCGCATTCACGGCTTTTTCCACTCTCGCACTGCATGCGGCACAGCTCATACCGGTAACATTATACTGTTTCATGATTACCTCCGATATTTCGGTTAGCAACATCTAACCTGCTTCCGTTTTAAGTATAACATATTATGCGGCAAATTCAATACGCAATAAACAAATAAATTGAACAAATATACCAAATCAGTAGGTTAAAAATCCACATTCAAATTTCATAAATATATTGATTTTCATATTTCTTTTGTGTAAAATTAAAGCATAAAACAAAAAAGGAAGTGCCAAAATGTATATATCAGAAAACATAAAATATGTCGGCGTAAACGACCACAATGTCGATTTGTTTGAAGGACAGTATAAAGTCCCGAACGGCATGTCATATAATTCATATGTTATCATTGACGAAAAATCCGCTGTTACTGATACCGTTGACGCGAAATTTGTCGGTGAATGGCTCGAAAATATCGATAACACACTCGGCGGCAAAGCTCCCGATATGCTCATCGTTCATCATATGGAGCCCGACCACTCGGCGGGCATAAAGGCGTTTGCCGAAAAATACCCCCGGGCTCAAATTGTCGGCAATAAGAAAATATTTGCCATGATTGACGCGTTTTTCGGTGCAGATGCCGTTAAAAACAGAGTTGAAGTCACCGACGGCGAGAGCATTTCACTCGGCAGGCATAATCTTACTTTTGTTTTCGCTCCGATGGTGCATTGGCCCGAGGTTATGATGTCTTATGAATCAACCGAAAAAATTCTGTTCTCTGCGGACGGCTTCGGCAAGTTCGGCGCGTTGGATGTCGACGAGGACTGGGCATGTGAAGCGAGAAGATATTATTTCGGTATAGTCGGCAAATACGGCGTTCAGGTTCAGAATGTTCTGAAAAAGGCTTCCACTCTCGAGATTGAGAAAATCTGTCCTCTGCACGGACCTGTGCTGAGTGGAGATCTCGGCTATTACATAAATCTCTATGACACCTGGAGCAAATATCTGCCCGAAAAGGACGGAGTGCTTATTGCGTACACATCCGTCTACGGCAACACGAAAAATGCCGCCGTTTATCTTGCGGAGGCAATAAAAAAATTCGGCGACACAAAAGTAACGCTTACAGACCTTGCGAGGGATGATATGGCGGAAGCGGTTGAGGCTGCTTTCAAATATTCAAAGCTCATTCTCGCTTCACCCACCTATAACGGCACTGTATTTCCGTTTATGAGAACATTCATTGAGGAACTCATCGAACGCGGCTACAAAAACCGCGCGGTCGGCTTCATCGAAAACGGATCATGGGCACCCATGGCAAACAAGGTTATGAAAAAGATGCTCGAAGACTGCAAAAATCTCACATACCTCGAAAACGATGTAACTGTTAAGTCCGCTCTCAATGACGACTCAAAAGCCCAGCTTTTCAAATTAGCACAGGAAATCTTTAATAATTAACAATTCAGAATTAACAATTAACAATTAACAATTTCGGAAGACACTTCGTGTCTTGGATTGTAAAAATACAGCAATGCCTCTTGGAAAATTTTGTTCAAGAGGCTTTTTCTTTATTTTGAGTTAATTCGGTTGAAATAAAATTCAAACTAATGTATAATTAATCAAAACGCAAATTCGGTTTTCACGGCGAAGCCATATAATCTAAGACACGAAGTGTCTCCCTTATTCTCCGGATACCGCATACCGGATACTGACCCCCGGCCCCCGGCCCCCGGCCCCTTGTACGATCGTGAAAGACCGTAAATACGGAGGAATTTATGCCCTGTACTCTAATGCAATACAACACTCCCGCCAAATGCTGGACGCACGCCCTGCCAATCGGCAGCGGCCGTCTCGGTGCAATGCTTTACGGCGGTGTCAGAAAATATGTCTGTCAGCTTAACGAAGTAAGCCTCTGGTGCAGTGCTCCGTTTGAAAATGCCGACCGTCCCGATGCCTACACTCATCTGCCGGAGCTTCGTGAAGCCATAAATAAGGATAACTACAAAAAAGCTCAGCATATTCTGGATGAGCATTTTACAAATTTCGGCGGCGGCTTTGACGGTGCGTATTCATGCTCTTATCAGACTCTCGGCGAGGTTATTTTCAGCTTCCCGAAGCTGCCGTATCATGCAAAGAATTATTCTCGCCGACTTGATTTGTCAAAGGCCGTTTACTCCGATTCATTTACGGCGGCAAAAAATGATTATTCCCGTGCTTCTTTTGCTTCAAATGCCGATAATGTAATTGTTTTCCGCTTTGACGCACCCGAAAACGGTACGCTTGATATTGATGTAACATTTGCCCGCAAGGATACAAGAGAGATAAAATATACTTCCGACGGATTTTCCTTTTACGGGTATTGCGACAACGATGACACGCACATGAAGTTTGCCGGCAAGTGCAGAATCTATGCCGATAACGCCGTGCTGACACCGACCGACGGTTCACTTAAAATCCGCGGAGCAAAATATGTAACGGCTGTGTTTACGGCGGCTACCGATTATATTCTCGATCAAAGCAAAAACTTCAAGGGCGGCGACCCCGTATATAAATGCGCTGAAATTTTAGATAAAGCCGACAGATATTCTTATTCGGAACTGCTCAAAAGACACATAAAAGAATATTCCGAATACTTCGACAGATGCTCTCTGTCCATTGCGACTCCTTCGGGCAAGACGGTTGATGAACTGCTGTCCGAGGCCAACAAAAACGGTGCTTCCAATGAGCTTTGCGAGCTTTTCTTTAACTACGGCAGATATCTTCTTATATCGTCCTCACGCCCCGAAAACGTGCTTCCCGCCAATCTTCAGGGAATCTGGTGCAACGAGTACACTCCGCCGTGGCACTGCGACTATCATGCCAACATAAATGTTCAGATGAACTATTGGCCCGCGTATCTGACAGGGCTTTCGGACTGCGTAAAGCCTTTTGCCGACCTTATTTCAGCTCTTCCCGAAAACGGCAGAAAGACCGCAAAGGCGTATTATAACGCGAACGGCTGGACCATTTATACAATTACTTCCCCCTGGCTCTGGACTTCACCCGGCTGGGGCGGCGGCTGGTCACAGTATCCTCTGGGCGGCGCGTGGATGTGCCGACATCTGGCCGAGCTTTACTATTTTACCGGTGATATCGAAATTCTCAAAAAGTATTATCCGATTATAAAAGAGAACTGTCTGTTCAACATTGATTTGCTTTATGAAGATTGGAACGGCACTCTTGTTACAAATCCCGCAACCTCTCCCGAAAACCGTTTTAAAGACAGCGAAGGCAATGAGGGATGGGTCACAAAGGGCACGGCAATGGACATTGAAATGCTCTATGATAATTTCAGCGATATGATTTATTTCTCGGAGCTTCTCGGTGTTGATGAAGAACTTCGAGGTAAGCTTATTTCTCTTCGATCACGTCTCGCGCCGCTTAATATCGGCATGGCAGGTCAGCTTTGCGAGTGGGGCAGAGACTGGGATCTGAACGCCCCCGAAATAAATCACCGTCACGTCTCGCACCTTTACGGACTTCATCCGGGCGGAATGATTAACACAATAAAAACTCCTCAGCTTGCTGATGCGTGCAGGATTTCGCTTGATATTCGAGGCGACGACGGCACAGGCTGGTCACTTGCATGGAAAATAAATTTCTGGGCAAGACTCAGAGACGGCGACCGCTCTCTGGAGCTTTATAAACGCCTTCTGCATCTTGTCGACAGTACGCACAGATTTAATTATGTCAGAGGCGGCGGCGTTTACAGAAACCTTTTCGACGCACATCCGCCCTTCCAGATTGACGGTAATTTCGGCGCCGTGTCCGGTGTGTGTGAAATGCTTCTGCAGAGCAATGTTTATGACAACGGCTTTGTGCTTCAGCTGCTTCCCGCACTGCCCGATGACTGGAGAGACGGTTCGGTTAAGGGGCTTACGGCACGAGGCGGTGTTACGGTTGATATCGACTGGCAGAACGGAAGATTTAAACAGGCGATAATTGTTTCCGCCTACGATAAAAATATCAAAATTTACGGCAAATACAGTGTTGAAGGCACGGACGTCACTTTTGACGATACATATACGTCTTTTTCAGTCAAAGCGAATGTGCCGTACAAAGTTTTTATTGACACCGTAAATGACAGATGGTACGATAGACTTATAATTCTTTAAAGGAGCTGATTTTATGTCAAAAATTGAAACTACCTGCGTACAGGGCGGCTACACACCCAAAAACGGTGAACCCCGTCAGATTCCGATAATTCAGAGCACTACATTCAAATATGATACAAGTGAAGATATGGGCAAGCTTTTTGACCTTGAGGCATCGGGCTATTTCTATTCCCGTCTTGCCAACCCCACATGCGATACCGTTGCAGCTAAAATTTGCGAGCTTGAGGGCGGCACTGCCGCAATTCTTCTCTCTTCCGGCATGGCTGCGAACTTCTTTGCCGCTTTCAATATCTGCGAGTGCGGCGGTCATATAATTTCATCTTCCGCGATTTACGGCGGCACATATAACCTTTTCTCCGTCACGATGAAAAAGATGGGCATTGATGTCACATTCGTCGATCCCGATGCAACAGAAGAGGAGCTTAACGCCGCATTCCGTGATAATACAAAGCTTATTTTCGGCGAGACAATCGCAAACCCCACACTTAAGGTTCTCGATATCGAAAAATTCGCCCGGGTTGCACACGCACACGGCGTTCCGCTTATCGTTGACAATACATTCCCGACACCCATTCATTGCAAGCCGTTCGAGTGGGGTGCTGATATCGTAACTCACGCTACCACAAAATATATGGACGGTCACGGCTCGACTGTCGGCGGCGTTATTGTTGACTCCGGCAAATTTGACTGGATGGCACATGCCGACAAATACCCGGGACTCTGCACACCCGACGACAGCTATCACGGCATCACATACGCCGAGAAATTCGGACAGGGCGGCGCTTATATCACAAAGTGCTGTGCTCAGCTTATGCGTGACCTCGGTTCAACTCCTTCACCCAACAGTGCATATCTTCTTAATTTAGGACTTGAGAGCCTGCACCTCAGAATTGCGCGCCACAGCGAAAACGCCCTCAAGGTCGCAAAATTCCTTGAAGCAAGCGACAAGATTTCATGGGTTCGCTTCCCGGGACTTGAGAGTGATCAATATCATGCTCTCGCCGAAAAGTATATGCCGAACGGCACCTGCGGCGTTGTAAGCTTCGGTGTAAAGGGCGGCAGAAAGGCAGCCGAAAAGTTTATGCATGAGCTGAAGATTATCGCTATTGAAACTCATGTCGCCGATGCCCGCTCCTGCTGTCTGCATCCGGCAAGCTCCACACACAGACAGCTCTCCGATGAAGAGCTTAACGCATGCGGTGTAGCTCCCGACCTTGTTCGTATGTCATGCGGCATCGAGAATGCCGACGACCTTATCGAGGATATTTCAAACGCCCTCGCAAGCATATAAACTGATTTAAGAGAGGAAAAGACGAATGCCCATTAAAATACCAAATGAGCTGCCTGCCGTAAAGGTGCTCAACGATGAAAATATTTTCGTTATGACCGAAACCAGAGCCATAACGCAGGACATTCGTCCTCTTAAAATTCTCATTCTCAATCTTATGCCCAAAAAGATTGTAACGGAGACACAGCTCTCCCGCATCATGGGCAACACGCCCCTTCAGATTGAGCTTGAATTTATAAGAACCGCAACGCACAAGCCGTCCCATATTTCAGAAGAACATCTTTTCATGTTTTATAAGACCTTTGACGACATAAAAGACAGATACTTTGACGGAATGGTCATAACCGGCGCGCCCGTTGAAAATCTCGAGTACGAAGATGTTGACTACTGGGCAGAGCTTTGCGAAATTATGGAATGGAGCAAAAATCACGTGCACTCCGTATTTCATATCTGCTGGGCGGCTCAGGCGGGGCTTTATTATCATTACGGCATACCTAAGTATAAGCTTGACAAAAAGGTGTTCGGCGTGTTTGAGCACAAGATTGATCACAAGCACGCAATACTTTTCAGAGGCTTTGACGACATTTTTTATGTGCCGCATTCACGTTATACATATTGCAAACGCGAAGACATTGAAAAAGTGCCCGAGCTTAAAATTCTGGCGTCGTCGGATGAAGCCGGTGTATATGCCGTCATGACCGACAGAGGCCGTCAGGTTTTCATTATGGGCCACTCCGAATATGACCCCACCACGCTTCGTGATGAGTATATAAGAGACCGTGAAAAGGGGCTTGATACGGCTGTCCCCAAAAATTATTTCCCCGATGACGACCCCACAAAAGAGCCGATTGTTCGCTGGCGTGCTCATGCAAATCTGCTCTATTGCAACTGGCTTAACTACTTCGTTTATCAGACCACTCCCTACGACCTCGACGAGCTTAAGACCAAAAAAGAATGAAAAAATATATCAGACTCATAATAATCTGCGTCGCTGTGTTCGCAGTGGTTTTTGCGGGAACTTTCTTTGTGTGTGACAGATTGGGCGTGTTTGATACAAGCACAACCGAAACCACGCAGGAAATGATTACCGATGTCAGCGGCAGAACAATTCCGTCGCATTCCGATGTCGAAAAAAGCACGCTCGACCCCGACAGCTTTGTTCGTGACGAAAACGGCCGAGTTACATATAATGATACATCCGTCACGACCTACACCGGCATTGACGTATCCGTTTTTCAGGGCGATATAGACTGGACGGCGGTAAAAAATGACGGCATAGATTTTGTCATGCTCCGTGCGGGGCTCAGGGGCTACGGTTCAAAGGGCGTAATGGCACAGGATGACAATTTTGACAAAAACTACGAAGGTGCAAAAGCCGCAGGACTTAAAGTCGGAGTGTACTTTTTCTCACAGGCGACAACCGAAGACGAAGCGGCGGAAGAAGCCGAGTTTCTCATAGAAATTATCAAAGACAAGCAGATAGATTACCCCGTAGCGTATGACTGGGAGTTTGTCGATAACGATGAAGCCCGCACAAACGGCATGGAAAGCTCCGCTGTTACCGCATGCGCCGTCAGATTCTGTGAAGTCATAAAAAACGCCGGATATAAGCCGATAATCTATTTTAACTGCGAAGTCGGGTATTTTAACTACGACCTGTCTCTGGTCTCCGATTTAGATTTCTGGCTTGCCGAATATTACGACACTCCGTCATTTTATTATGACTACAAAATTTGGCAGTATACCAAAACCGGCACCGTTAACGGTATCTCGGGCAATGTTGACCTTAACATCTCGACCGTCGATTTC
>CAVFUV010000043.1:4465-12796 GCA_963625735.1 bacterium | reverse complement strand
TATTTATGGAACATTTTTAGCAACAAAGGGGCCGGGTATCGGGGGCCGGGGGTCGGGGGGGGGTGAGAGAAGCGACATGAAGTGTGGTGTTGCTGAACCTTATCGAAAAAGTTTTTTGCTGAAATTATTTATGTTGATTTAATTTTCGGGGATTAGCATATAAAGCAGGATAGGTCGGTGCGATGATCTTCCTTTTACATATAAAAACCGCCCGGGCAGGTGCGAGCTGTCCGGGCGGCGTTTTTTGTCGAAGATATTTCAGCTTTGTTTGAGCAAAAACGGCCTTACTTCTTCTTTTGTAAGTTCTGTAACATTTTTTCCATGCTTTAATGCGTAATTTACCATGGCTCTGAAATTATATTGAGCCTTAGGCGGATTTGCACAAGGGTCAGGCGGATCAAAATAACCGTCGGGAAGCGGTTCACCTTCTAAGAATTTTGGAATTTTTATTACGTCAGTTCCATTCATAATGATACACCTCCAACATCTTTTTTGCTTCATCTTCGGGAATCCAAAAATGATATTTATGCAGTGCACCGAGATACACAGCCCCGAATTTTTCTATATAGTGATTTAAGAGTTGCTCATTTGCCGCAAAGCCGTAGATAGCACCTCCGTGTCCCCATTGAATTGATTTATCCGCAGCTATTGCAAATAAGTGTCCCCCCGACACCTTCATATTTCTGCATACCAAATTCGTGCTTATTATTTTGGGGAGCCACACATGCCCAATGCACATATACTGCATCGGCATTTTTATCATCTTTTAAACCGACAAGTCCTTGAATTTCATTAGTATCAAGAAGTGCAAGATCGTATACTTCGACATCCTTAGGCACATCTTCCCAGTTGATATGCCAACCATCATTCATCTTGAACTTCTTTAGATATGAACGACTTTCAATTTTAAACACAACAGTGTTCATCAAATCACCTGTCACAGTATCTCGAAGACAGGGTACAATATCATCTATCCAAATATCAAGACATCCACGTTCTACAAGTTCTTTTTCATCCACGATATAAACTCCCCCTTCTGCAACTGTTTCTTACCAAAAATTTGAACACAACAAACTTTTCTTATATATATTATACAGCCAATAATACTGTTTTGTCAAGTGTATTGATGTAATTCACTCCTCATATATAATCTTAAAAACACAAAACCGCCCGGGCAGGTGCGAGCTGTCCGGGCGGCGTTTTTTGTTCGGTCGGCGGGTAATGGAGCTTACGCCGCCGTACCGTATTTACAGTTCAAAATTTGATTTTTTCGGCAGTGGTGAAACCGCAGGTTACGCCTCAACCGAATATGCATACTGGAAGTACCAGTAGCCATAGGGGCTGTGCCATGAGCCTTCGAGCTTGGAGCTCTGAAGCCAGAAATCGTTGTAGTAGGCAACGGGAATCATGCCGTAGTCTTCAAGAATGATTTCCTCAGCCTCATGAAGAGCCTCATAGTGGGCTGCTTTGTCGGCTGTCTTTGACTTTTCGATAGCTGCGTTATAATCGGGGTTGGAGTAATTGCCGTCGTTGTTGCCGTTGGTGGTAACAAAGAGCTCGAGCATGTTGGAAGCATCGTTGTAGTCCATTACCCAACCGTTACGGGCCATTTCATAATCGCCCACACGACGCTGGGGAGTAAACGATGACCACTCAACCTTTTCGATGTTCATGGTTATGCCAAGCTGCTTATAAGCATCCTGAAGGTACTCTGCAAGAGGTACATGATAACCGGAATCGTTGGTTGAATATGTGATAACGGGGAAGCCTTCACCGTTCGGGTAGCCTGCCTCTGCGAGAGCCTTCTTGGCTTCTTCAAGGTTTGCTTCGTAATCGGTGCTGATGAATGAACCGCCGCGGCTCTTTGAGCCGTTCTCTTCGAAATAACCCTCGTTGTCAACAACGCCGGGGCCTACGAAATCATAAGCGGGAGAATATGTGCCGCCCATAACTGTGTTGGCTACATATTCACGATCAATGGCAAGAGACAGAGCCTTGCGGACGTTCTTGTCCTGGAAAATCTCTTTGTCAAGGTTAAGAGAAATGTAGTATGTGCCGAGAATGGGATCGACATAGAAGTCGCCGCCGTCCTCTGCCTTTGTAAGAGAAGCGATTTCATCTGTGGGAACGTCCTTGATCATAAGAGCTTCACCTGAGGTATATGCTGCATATGCCGCGGAGGAATCTTCAAGAAGAAGGAAGTTGATGTGATTTGTAACGATCTTGCTGTTGTCCCATCCGCCGTTGTAGTAGGGGTTCTTCTTAAGAAGAATGCTCTCGCCGGGTGTCCACTTTTCGATCATGTACGGGCCGTTGCAGACATATGTTGCGGCATCGGTAGCCCATGCATCGCCGTTAGCGTCAACAGTAGCCTTCTGAACGGGGCTGAGTGTCGCGAAAGCAACGATCTTGTCGAAATAGGAGCAGGGATATGCAAGTGTAATTGTAAGAGTCTTGCCGTCGTCGGAAGCCTTAACATTAAGAAGGTCGGCGTTGGGCTCT
Source organism: bacterium (assembly GCA_963625735.1). Classification (GTDB taxonomy): domain Bacteria; phylum Bacillota; class Clostridia; order Oscillospirales; family Acutalibacteraceae; genus RUG806. The sequence continues at coordinate 10,294 of CAVFUV010000043.1, read as the reverse complement.
GTTGTGGCGTTGCCTTCGTCATCGGGATTGCCGATAGCTTCGGTGTAACCGTCGATCATGCCGCATACTGTCTCGGCATAGGGAGCGGCGAGAGAGGTGTCGACAACACGCTTGAAGGTATATTCAAAGTCCTTAGCGTCAAGGTCGGTACCGTCTGACCATTTAAGGCCGTCACGCATTGTGAAGGTCCATACAAGGCCGTCGTCGCTTACTTCGTACTTCTCGGCCTGGCCGGGCTGTACGTTGTTGTCCTCGTCAATTATGAGGAGGGTCTCAAAAAGTGTGATAAGCATGTTGCCGCCGTCAACAGAAGAGTTGAGAGCGGGGTCAAGTGTTTCGGGGTTGGGGCCTACCTGAACCGTAATCTGGTCCGCATACTTTTTATCGGTATTTGCGGCATCGGTTGTATCCGAGCCCTTGTCGCCGCCGCAGGCAGCGAAACCGAAAAGCATGGAGACAGACATGGCAAGTGCAAGCACCAGTGCGATGATCTTTCTTTTGTTCATGTCTAACTTACCTTTCCGTAAATTTTTTTGGGGATTACTCCTCTTTTTTGAACTGTATATATCCATTGCAGTTATGCAATAAATACACTTTTTTCTCAGTGTGGAGTGTGAAGAGTGAAGTGTGGAGTTAAGAATTTGCAGCCGATTCTACAATATGCTTACAACATACAACAATACAAATTTTATTGTATTTCTCCAAAGATGCAAAGCAGCTCCACACTCCAAACTCCACACTCCACTCTTTATAAAGCGTCATACTGACCTTTGCGAACCGCACATCGCCAATTACAGCAAGTGGCATGCCGCAAAGTGCCCGGCAGAGACTTCCTTAAGCTCGGGGCAGCTCTCCGCGCACTTATCTGTGGCATATGGGCAGCGAGTGCGGAAACGGCATCCCGACGGCGGATTCATGGGGCTCGGAACATCGCCCTGAAGCGGAATACGCTTTGACGCTCTTGCCGTTTTGGGATCTGCTTCGGGAATAGCCGAAATAAGGCTCTTTGTGTACGGATGCACGGGATGACGGATTACCTCAAGGCTGTCCGCAAGCTCCACGAGCTTTCCGAGGTACATAACGCCAATGCGGTTTGAAATGTGCTTTACAACGCTTAAGTCATGGGCGATAAACAGATATGTGAGTTCTCTGTCACGCTGAAGATCCTCAAACATATTGACAACCTGTGCCTGAATTGAAACGTCTAGCGCGGAAACCGGCTCATCGCAGACTATAAACTCGGGGTCAACGGCGAGGGCTCGTGCTATGCCGACACGCTGACGCTGACCGCCCGAAAACTCATGCGGATAACGGTTGGCGTGCTCTGAGTTAAGTCCGACCGTTTCAAGGAGCGATATGATTTTGTCGTGTCTCTCCTGCTTTGACGCGGCCAGCTTATGTATATCAATAGGCTCGCCGACAATATCGGCAATTGTCATTCTGGGGTCAAGGGACGCATACGGGTCCTGGAACACCATCTGCATCTTGCGGCGGTACGGGAGCATATTGACGGCTATTTTGTTCTGCTTGTCAAAAATCGTCTCGCCGTCATATATTATCTTGCCGTCGGTGGGCTCATAAAGTCGCAGAAGCGTTCTGCCCGCCGTCGTCTTGCCGCATCCGGACTCGCCTACAAGACCCAGGGTTTCGCCCTTGTTAATATAGAACGAGACATCGTCAACGGCTTTAATCTTCTTTTTTGTTCTGCCGGCACCGAGGGGCGTAAAATACTGCTTTAAGCCGACAACCTCAACAAGCTTTTTGTCTTCACTCATCTTTGCCGTCCCCCTTTTCGTATTCTTCCTTCAGGCTTAACCAGCAGCAGCTGTAATGCGTATCCGAAAATTCCGTTTTAGGCGGCATCTCACGAAGGCAGATCTTCATGCACGAAGCGCATCTCGGAGCGAACGGACAGCCCGCAGGGGGATTGAGAAGGTCAACCGGCTGTCCTTCAATCGGAACAAGCCTCTCTTTTTCGTCAACGTTAAGACGGGGAATGGAACGCATAAGACCTTTGGTGTACTCATGCTTCGGCTCATAGAATATTTCGTCGGCAGTGCCGTATTCGACTATGTGACCGGCGTACATGACGGCGATTTTTTCGCACATGCCGGCAACAACACCGAGGTCGTGCGTAATCATTATAATGCTCATGCCGAGCTTTTTGCGAAGGTCCTGCATAAGCTCCAGAATCTGTGCCTGAATGGTAACGTCAAGCGCCGTTGTGGGCTCGTCCGCTATAAGGAGCTTCGGCTCACACGCAAGCGCCATGGCAATCATAATTCTCTGACGCATGCCGCCCGACATCTCGTGCGGATACTGCTTAAGTCTGCGGTCGGGGTCGTTTATGCCGACAAGAACCATAATTTCACGGGCCCTTTTGTATGCCTGCTCTTTTGTGAGGTCTGTATGAAGCAATATGGCTTCGCAGATCTGATTGCCGATTGTATAAACGGGGTTGAGGCTCGTCATGGGGTCCTGGAAAATAATGGACACCTCGTTGCCTCTTATCTTGCGGAATTCCTTTTCGGTCATCTTGTCTATATCGTGACCGTTAAAGCGGATTGTGCCGCCGATAAGCTTTCCGGGGTATGCCGTAAGACCCATAATGGAATATGCCGTAACGGATTTGCCCGAGCCCGACTCGCCTACGATGCCGAGCACCTCGCCCTCTTCCATCGAAAGAGAGACACCGTTAAGAGCCTTGACTTCACCCGCGGGGGTAAAGAACGACAGACGCTCGTCTTTTATTTCAAGAAGCTTTTCACTCAATGTCGTCACCCCCGTCAGTTTTTAAGCTTCGGGTCAAACGCGTCACGCAGACCGTCGCCCAGAAGATTGAATACAAGAATTGTTACGCTGATTATTATAGCCGGCAAAAACAGCAGATGCGGATATGTGTTCATACCCTTTACGGCATCCGTCGCCAGAGAGCCCAATGACGGCATGGGAGCGGAAACGCCGAGTCCCAGGAAGCTTAAATAGCTCTCCGTAAATATAGCGGAGGGAATCTGCAGTGTGGTTGTAACAATAAGCGTGCCTATGCAGTTTGTAAGCAGATGCTTTCTTATAATGCGCGACTTAGACGCGCCGAGCGCTCTTGCCGCCGTGACATATTCGGACTCTTTAAGAACCAGCACCTGCGAACGTGTTATACGAGCCATGCCGACCCAATAAAGCAGAACGAACACGACGAATATTGCTATAAGGTTCGGTCCGACCGTCTGCATCCAGCCGAAGCCGGGCTTTGTGGCAAGCTCTTTAAGTCTGTCCTTAAACGCAACGGACAGTATGATTATAAGCAGAATATCGGGTATCGTATAAAGGATATCGGTTATACGCATCATTATGTTGTCGACCCAGCCGCCGGCAAATCCCGCTATCGCGCCGAATGTCGCGCCGACTATAAGAACAAGCGCCGCACAGACAAGACCTACGGTAAGGCTTATGCGAGTGCCCATCATAAGACGCACCGCAAAGTCACGCCCTAAGCGATCTGTGCCGCAGATATGAGGGAACACGCTCTCACCCGCGTCAATTCTCGCCTGCTCTTCATCGCTGTACTGAAACGGAGACAGGTTTTCACTGCCTCTTATCTGCTGCTCGTATGAGTAGGGCCAGAAGGACGGCATAACATATGCGAAAATCATTATCAGTATGACAAAAACAAGACTTACCATTGCGACCTTGTTTTTGCGAAGTCTGCGGAAGCCGTCTGCCCAGAAGTTGACACTTTTGCGCATAACGACAAGGCTTTCTTTTTCTTCCGGAGTTGCCGGAGCAAAATCATCGGGGTTGAGCTGAAGGCTCAAAGGATTTTTTTTCATATGTGAGCCTCCTTACTTAAGCTTGATTCTGGGGTCGATAATCTTATAGAGAATATCGACTATGACGTTTGCGACTATGATGAATGTTGCAAGCAGAATTGTTGTGCCCATTATCATGGTATAGTCACGGTTTGTTATGGCGGAAACGAACTCTCTGCCAAGGCCCGGAATGGTAAAAATCTTTTCGACTATGAAAGAACCGGTCATAAGACTTGCGAGCATGGGACCGACGTATGTTACAACGGGCAGAATGGCGTTTCTTAGGGCGTGCTTGAACATGACGCTGAAATTGCCTACGCCCTTTGCTCTTGCCGTGCGGATGTAATCCTGCCCGATAACGTCAAGAAGGCTCGAACGCATCAGACGTGTAATATACGCCGTCGGATAAATCGCAAGCGCCGTCACGGGCATGATATATGATTTCAGTTCGTTGAGTCCCACGGTCGGCAGAATATTAAGCTTGCTGCCGAACGTATAAAGCAGAATAACGCTTGTAATAAAGCTGGGTATAGCGATGCCGCAGGTCGCAAGAACTATTATGAAGTTATCGAGGAACTTGCCTCGGTTATACGCCGACAGACACCCGAGCGGAATGCCCACAAGCAGTGACACTGCAACGGCAACGCCCGCAAGACGCATTGATACCGGCAGCTTTGAGAAGATGATGTCGGAGACGTTGCGCCCTCTCTGACGGAGCGATACGCCCATATCGCCCTTTAACAGGCTTGACATATAGTTTATGTAACGCTGAAAAAGAGGCTTGTCGAGACCGTATTTTTCTTCAAGTGCCGCCTGTGCCGCCGCACTTATATTTTTTTCGGCGACGAACGGACCGCCGGGAACAAGGTTCATAAGCAGGAATGTAAGTGTGGCGACAATGAAAATGCTCAAAAGCCCCATTGCCACACGCTTTATGATATATTTTGCCAAATGTGCCAACTCCTTTTGCCGTTAAAAAACGCGGATTTTCGATACTTAAGAATATCATAAAAATATGTTAATAAACTGTTAAGTAATTTTACCATAAACGGAGTTTAAATGCAACTAAAGAAATAGTTATAGTTACCATAAGGGAATGTGTATAATGGGAGTTTTTTGTGGATATTTAATTTGGAGGGAAAAACGTAGAAATTAGCAATTAGCAATGGAAAAGGGGTCAGGGACCGGGGACCGGGGAATTAAGGAAGTCCTGCGGACTTGGATTTATATGGCTCCTGCCTGACGGCAGGCAGATCGCAAAGGGGTGGGCGGATGTGTAGGGGTGGAGTTTAAAAAGAAAAAACGCTTCGCGGAATGCGAAGCGTAGGGTGGGCGGGCGGGAAAGCCCGCCTCCCGCGAAGCTGTATAAATCCAAGTCCGCAGGACTTCCAACATTGCTAATTGCTAATTGCTAACCGCTAATTGCAATGCGAAGCTCATTTTTCATAGTCTTCAGACGACTTCATAGCACAGCGACTTCATAGCCACAGGCGACTTCATTTTAAGCCACCGGCCACCGGATACTGACCACTGACCACTAATTGTTAATTATTAACCGCCGCCGTCTTGAACACAAACATAAGACTCGTATCCGTTCCGTCCGCCGCCATTGAGAATATTGTATTCTGTGAGCCGTACGACAGCATTTCCTTGAACAATGCAATAGCTGTTTCTGCGTCAAGTGATGTATTTGCAAGATTTTCGGCAATCTTTTCTATATTTTCCGTATCGGCATTCTCAAGAATGGAGCTTACCTTCTTAAGGTCGTCACTGCCGGCAAATTCCATAAGCGAATTGATTAAGTCGGAGTTGTTTTCTACAATCGATACGATATTCTGAACCTCTTTGACAGTCTCGGGGAGCTTGTCGAGAGCCGCCTGATTTTCCTCTGTCGAGAGTTTTGTTGACAGATCGTCCGACACACTCATAAGTGCCTGAACATCGGATATAAGCTTTTCGAGGTCCGTGTTTTCGAGTGCCGCCGCCAGCTTTTCAACTGTGGGGATAAGTGTCTCCGCATCGC
>CAVFUV010000043.1:0-4437 GCA_963625735.1 bacterium | reverse complement strand
GCGAGTGTTGAAATATCACTGAAGAACGCCTTGAACAGCGGATTTTTAAGAAGTGACTCATACTTTGACAAATCGGTGCTTGCGAGGTCATTCAAGAGCTTTGTCAGGTTCTCATCATTCGCGAGACTTGAAATAGCGGATGTATCAATTCCCTTCAGGTCATTAAGAACATTCTGAACAAGCTTCATATTATCCTGAGTCAGGAACGTAGACAGCGTCTGAACAAGCGATTTGTTGTCTTCATAGAGCTTTGCGGCATCCGTCAGAGCGGAAGTCAGCTGATTAAGGTTATCGCCGTCCGCGGACAGTGCGGAGATGATTTTATCGGTATCAACATTTTTAAGAGCGTTCGCAAGATCCGACAGCGTTTCAAGCATATCGGCAATTGAATCTATATCATCCGAAAGCTTGAATGTCTTCGTAATACCCGATATCGGCAGAGCGGCAAAATACATATTGCCCAGTGTGCAGTCCGTGGCATCCGCCTCAACTGTATATACGCCGCCGAGATCTATATCCGAAAGCGCGTTTATACCGAGATTCTGAAGCGTCGCGCTGTCTATACCCAACGTGTCGCTCACACCCGGCATACCGGCGAAGAATACAACCGTCTTTGAACCGTCGGAAATAAATCTGCCGTTCTGTGCCGTGATATTATTGAACTTGTCCTCCTGAAGGATAAGACCGCCGACAACAAGCATGGGGTTATAGATCTTGTATGTTGTGCCGTTAATTTCCTTCTCTTCACAGAGAGTATTTTTTATTGTGATTTCGATTTTTACCTTGCCCGTCTTGCCGGCAAGTGCTTCGGGCTCGACCTCTTCACCCTCGAAATAATACTTTGCGGAGATTTCAAGGGGCAGATCCTTATCCGAGTAGCCTCTGTAAAACAGGTCATTTGACTCTATGTTCCATGTAATGTCGTTGCCGTCGATTATCGGCTGCTCCGTACCCTTTACGTTTACGATGTTCGAAAGGTCACTCTTATCATAGAGCTTGACCTGCGACAGGTCGGAGTGAAGCTTATCCGATACAACGGTGCTAAGCTTATTGCCCTTAGCGTCAAGATTTACATAAACCGTTTCGGCTTTTGTTACGTTTTCAGCCGTGCCGTCATAGTCGTGCTGTTCGGCTGTGGAGGTTTCTTCGGTTGTCGTCTCCTCACTGTCGTCGGATGATGTGCAGGATGCCAGAGAGAAAATCATTGCAAGTGCCAAAATAAGACTTGTTATCTTAAGAAAATTGCGTTTGCCTGTCATATAAATCATTCCTTTCCGTTTTGTTCATCTGTATTATCGTTTTGTTTTTCTTCTGTCTGTTCGGTATCGGGCGGAGTGTCGTCCGTTTCGGTCTGCGGTGTATCGGCGTCTTCGGTCGTCTCGGCCGCTTCACCGTCAACGGGTGTCGCCTCGACTTCAACCGGAGCATCCGTATCACCGTCTGCAGGCGCGTCTGCCGCCATTGCCTTCTTCGACTTTTTCGGAACACGCCAGCCGACTGTGGTCTTATTGATAATTCCCTCAAGCAGACTGAGAACCGACGGCAGGAAGCATATGATTATCACCGCGCTTATAAGCGAACCGCGGGCAAGCATAAGGCATATGCTCTTTACTATTGAAATATCGCATGTGAGATATACGCCGAATGTCGCGACGAAGAATACGGCAGCACTCTGAAAAATTGACTTTGAGCATTCGTCTGCGGTTATTCTGATGGCTTCCGCCTTTGTTCTGCCGCGCTGAAGCTCTTCCTTGAAACGTGTCGCCATAAGAAGCGAGTAGTCAACCGTCGCACCGAGCTGTACACATCCTATGATTGTGGGAGCTATGAACGGCTCAACGCTGCCGAACCAGAACGAGCAGGATTTGTTAAGCATAATAGCAAGCTCAATCGACAGAACAAGAACTGTGGGAACGGAAATCGATTTGAATACTATCGCGATAAGAATGAAAATCGAAGCGGTTGACAGAATATCCGTCAGAACAAAGTCGTCGTTTGTTACGTCAATAAGGTCTTTTGTAAGTACGCCCTCGCCCGTTATATAGGCGTTCGGGTCATACTTTGTGACAACCTCTTTTAATGTGTCAACCTGCGCGTTCAGCTCATCCGAAGCCGTTGAGTATTCGGAGTTTATCATCATAAGCTGATAGCCGTCTTTTACGCATATGCTCTTTATTGAATCGGGCAGAACGTCTTTGGGAATTGAACTGCCCAGAATCGAATCGAGTGACAGCACGGTGTTTATACCGTCTATATCCTGAATTTCCTTTGTCATGGCGTTGACGGTCTCAGAGGACAGATCCTCATCGAAAATAACGAAATGCGTCGTAGCCATGTTGAATTCTTCTTTAAGCTTCGCGAGTGATTCAACGGAGCTCATGTCCTGCGGCAATGACTGTGTCATGTCGTAATAGACTTCCATTTTGTTCTGGCATATAACAGCCGGGATAAACAGAAGAACGAATATTATACCGACAACCGTTCTGTGCTTGAGCAGGAATCCGTTAAGCCCCGAGAATGACGGAACAAGACTTCTCTTTGCCGTTCTGTGTATAAGCTTATCAAACTGAAGTATGAATGCGGGCAGAACCGTTACAACCGTAATAAGTCCGAGGAAAACGCCCTTCGCCATAACAAGGCCTATGTCCTTGCCGAGTGTGAACTGCATGAAGCACAGTGCGAGGAATCCGAAAACCGTTGTCAGTGACGAACCCATAAGAGATACGAATGTATACTGTATAGCGCTCTCCATCGCTTCGGCGTTTGTCGAATGGCGTTTCTTTTCTTCCTCAAATCTGTCTATAAGGAAAACGGAGAAGTCCATTGTAACACCCAGCTGCAGTATGGCGGCTATGCACTGTGTTATATAAGAGATACTGCCGAAAATTATGTTCGTGCCCATGTTGTAGATAATGGCGTATCCCAGTGAAACAAGCACGACAATCGGCAGAATAAACGAGTTCATCGTGCCCATAAGAACTATAAGCGCGAGAGCAACGGCAATCGCTATATAGATGGGTGCCTGCTCATCCGCCAGATCCTTTGTATCAAGGGTAATTGCGGACAGTCCGCTCATATAGCAGTTCTTTGTCATTACCTTTCTTATCTGACGCAGGGCATTCATGGTGCTTTCGGATGAACCGCCGTCCGTGAACTGCACCATCATCATGGTAGCCGACCCGTCATCGGAATAGAACACGGAATTAAGCACATCGGGGAGCATTTCCTCCGGAATTGAAATATCCGCGAGGGAGTCAACCCACAGCACCTGCTGTACGCCCTCAATTTCGGACATCTCTTTTTTAAGCGTCTGCGCTTCAAGCTGAGTGCCGTCTTTTACAATGACAATTGCCATTGCGGCATCGTTAAAGGTTTCGTCAAGTATGCGTTCGCCCTTGACGGAATCAAGTTTTTCGGGCAGATAGGTAAGAATATCATAGTTAATCTTTGTGCCGACATAGCCGATAATCGAAGGGATAAGCAGCAGTGTTGCAATTAAGATAACCGTTTTGGGATGGCGTGAAATCTGCCGCGCGATTTTCTGAATCATATCAGGACTCTCCTTTCATAAGTTTGTTTACCATTGTATGTATTTCGGGTCGAAGCTCGTCAACCGAGAACGGTGTGTTTTTCACAACGGCGTCAAAGCACGCCGAGCCTATCATACCCGTGAACATATATAAATGTATAAGAGCGGAACGTTCGCTGATGCCGGTTGTCATCATAATTCCGACAACCTCCTTTAATTCCTCTCTTATGGCCGAGCCGCCGTCGCTTAAGACGACATCAAAGCATGCGGAAAGATTTTTGTGAATGAGCGCCGCAAGCTCCTTGTTCTCCATCATACAGTCTATAATGCGGTCGGTGAAGAAATTTATTTCATCCGCCGGAGTCATTTTAATCTCTTCCCGCTTTTTTCGAAGAGCGTTTACGGCGATTTTTACGATTGCCTCGCTTTTTGAAATGACAATCTGATCAAGCAGGTCATATTTATCTTTGAAATAGAGATAAAACGTGCCCTTTGCGACACCCGCCTTTTTTACGACATCGTCAATAGCCGTTATGTTTACGCCTTTTTCAAGAAAAAGATTATAGGCGGCGTCTATCATCTTGACTTTTTTCGCAAGCTTTTTTTCGCTTACCCCCATAAAACCACCTCCGGGAGACATTCATATAAAAATGACCATCAGTCAATTTTCAAACGCATTATAACGCAAAACTGACTGACAGTCAATATTTTTAACGAAAATTTAAACCGAAAAAACAGTAGATTTTTAACAATTGCAAAGCTCATTTCTTGTGCAGATTTCACATATTATTTAAGGGGCCGGGGGTCAGGGGCCGGGGACCGGGGACGGAACAATGCATAATGCATAATGCATAATGCATAATGTAGTGGACCTGTATAATAAAAGTGTACATTTGAAGTTCGTAATG